>JAYKJC010000774.1:0-14090 GCA_035285885.1 Leptolyngbyaceae cyanobacterium
CAGTGCTGGCGACGGCGATGGTGATGGTGATGGTGACGGTGACGGTGACGGCGATGGTGACGGCGATGGTGACGGTGACGGCGATGGCGATGGTGACGGTGATGGCGATGGGGACTCCCTCTTTGGAGACAACAGCAACAACGTCATCCGAGGTAGCCGTCGTTCCGATGACATTCGAGGCCGAGGTGGGCGCGATCGCCTGATTGGTCGAGCAGGTGACGATGACCTCTTTGGGGAAGCTGGCAATGACATCCTCGTAGGAAATGCGGGAGATGACGACCTCTTTGGCGGCGGCGGCAGAGACGTGCTGCGCGGTGGCAGAGGCCAGGATGACCTCCAGGGTGGACGAGGACGCGATGTTCTGATTGGGGGGGGCGATCGCGACACCTTTATCTTAGAAGAGCGTGGCAACGACATCATCCGCGACTTTGTAGATGGGATTGATGAACTCGGACTCTCGAATCGCCTGGAATTCAGCGACTTGGATATTCAGCAGCGGGGCAACAACACCGTGATTTTTGCCAACGGCAGTCGGGTCGCCAAACTGTTGGGCGTTAATGCCAGCGCCATCACTCCCGCCGATTTAGACTAACTCCGCAGATTCCTAAGAACAGAAGATCCCAGGGTTCTTCAAGAACCCTGGGATCTTAAGAGACCGAAGCTTATCTCATCAGACGAATAGAGGACAACAAGAGAGGCGATCGCATGACCATGACCGATTCCAATACACAGGTTAAACCATTAGAAACAGCTCGTTCCTTATCCGAAACGGTGCTGACGTGTGATGATGGGGCGATCGCCACTCTGGTTCACTCTGTACTTGCTGAACAATCCTTTTCAGAACAGTCCATCACCTGTCTTGGCCCTACCTATGTCGCTCTTCGTAAAGGTGGGCAGTTAAAATATGCCTACTGGCGCTACGAAACTGATTTAGCGCAAACATTAGAGGGCGTGGTAGATCAGGCGATCGCCCTGCTCAGCTCGGCTGCGCCCTCAAATCAGTCGGGCATCGACGCTCTTGAGCTATGCCTGACCCATTCGTATCGACTGGTAGACCCCAAGCAATTTGAACGCACCTTTGCCAATATCCATCGCGGTATTCGCGGCATCGAAATCCAATATCAGGATCGGGTCTATCGCTACAGCCCAACCCGTATGATTGCCGGGAACCTCAGCTTTCAAAAAGTGTTCCAGCAGGTACTCCACCGGGAGGCCATTTCTGCCCAGACCTTTATTCGCAAAAGGGGCATCCTTCAAGTTTTTGAAGCCCGACAGGTTCTAATTCACCTGACGCCCCAGATTCAGGCCATTACTCTGCATCGTGGCAACCGCATCGTTCCTCTGGAGAAACTGTCTGGAGAGGTGCTGATGGATATGACCCACTGCATGGGTCAGTGGATGGTGCGCCAGGTTCAGATGGATGGACGCATGATTTACAAGTACTTTCCCAGCCGAGGAGAGGAATCGGATGCGAATAACTTAATCCGGCAGTTTATGGCAACGCTGTGTCTGATTCGCTATGCCCGCTTCACTCAGGATGAAGCCCACTGGGCGCTAGCAACCCAGAACCTTACCTTTAATCTCAAGCAATTTTACCGGACGGAGGGTTCTCTGGGGTTCGTGGAGTATGACGGTAAAGTCAAGTTAGGGGCGATCGCCCTTGCAGCCCTCGCGATTTTGGAATATTCTGATCGCCCCCACGCCGATTGTTTCCATGCTCACGAATCGCCCTTTACCGAAATCTTCCAGGGGCTATGCAACACCATCGACCATCTCTGGCAACCGGATGGGTCATTTCTGACCTTCTACAAACCCGCTCAGCGCAACGATAACCAGAACTTTTACCCCGGTGAAGCGCTACTGTTTTGGGCCTCCCTCTACCAGCGCACCCAGGACGCCCAACTCCTGGAGCGGTGCTATGCCAGTTTTACCTACTACCGGGAATGGCATCGGCAACATCGCAATCCTGCCTTCATCCCCTGGCATACCCAAGCCTATACCCTCCTCTACCGGGAAACCCAGGACTCGCAGTTCCTGGATTTTATCTATGAGATGAATGACTGGCTCCTGCCCATGCAGCAGTGGGAAAGCGCCCAGTATCCAGACGTTCAGGGACGATTTTACTTCCCTGAACATCCCGAATATGGCCCACCTCATGCGTCCTCAACGGGGGTGTACCTGGAGGGGTTGGTCGATGCCTATCAGCTGGCAACCCAGGCTGGAGAAACGAATCGGGCAAACTGCTATCAACAGGCCATCTGGCGAGGATTGCGGAGCATTCGGCAGCTCCAGTTTCGAGATGATGTGGACTTATTTTACGTGTCAAAACGCTCCTTTGCCCATGGAGGCATTCGTACCAATGTCTACGACAATGTAATCCGCGTGGATAACGTGCAGCATTGTCTGATGGCGCTCCTGAAACTGATGACGCTACCAGAATTTACTCAGGCACCAGCCCCTGTCTTAACGCCTGAATCTTTCGCTCCCATCAATCCGCCCCAGGATGCACACCCTTTGACGATTCTGAATAACGTATCCGGTCAAGATAGCAAAGTTTCCATTCCTGACGGAGAAAAGCTAATCATCACCGATGGAGAAGGGCGTTTGCACCGCATGGGCGAAGCCCAATCGCACCTCCACCACTTCAAACTGTTGGATGCTGCGGTCAACATTCACCCTCTTCTGGCCGAGCTAGAGGCCAATGCCCAGTACTGGCTCCACGACACCAGCCGCCAAGATAAGGTTACTGTCCAGCGAGAAACCAACTCGATTTACCTCCGGAGTGCTGTCAAGCCCTTCCCCCCCGGCATCACCAGCAGCAATGATGTGCATGAGAGCCAGCGCACCCGCATGGCAAAGTATTTTCCCACCATTCTAAAATGGACAGAAACCGTGGCCGCATCCCTCAACGGAGAATTGGGGCGGGTGACTCTCGTGCGACTGGCTCCCCACGGACGAGTCTATCGCCATGTGGATCACGGGGAGTATTACCGGGTGCGCGATCGCTACCATCTCGTTCTCCAAAGCCCCACGGGTAGCGTCCTGGGTGCAGGAGATGAGTGGGTCAGAATGCATCAAGGAGAGTTCTGGTGGTTTAACAACAAGGCACCCCACGAAGCCTTCAATGAATCCGATGACTGGCGCATTCACTTGATCTTCGATGTCCTCAGGTGATTTCCGGCTACGTTTGACGCTCGAATACCACAGGCAATCGCGTTAAACACAAAAAAGTTGTGTGGGGCGTAGCTCGCCCCACACAACTTGACTTAACCAACGCGCATAGCGCTGTATTTTTGCAAGTCTCTAAATTTCAACGCTTCCGCCAGGGAGCAAAGGCATTCGTCACCCCGTTCAGCGTGACCATTAACTCGGGGTGATGACGCCGAAGAACATCCAGCATTGTCGTGTCATTAATCCAGTCGAGGCCAAATGGGGTATAGACCTCAGCCCGATAGTCTTTGGTAAAGAAGCGATCGCTCTTGAGTCGTCGAGAAGCCATCAAAATGAAAACTCGGAAAGCCGTGTCACTGAATCCAAATCCCGCAGGTAAGTCTTCGGCAAACATGCCCACCATCAGATCAACGCTGTCGATGTTATTGTTGTAGACCCGCCGCATTTCGTCGGCCCATACGGTGTTGCTGGTGATTTCATCGAAGGATGTCACCCGTTCGCGTCCGATGAGTTCTCGGAATCGATTGTAGCGAGGAACCCCACGTTCGCGATCGCGCAAAATATCGATAGCTGCTAGGTCAAACACTTCCCCGTTGTCGCGCACTAACTGCTGAAGAAACTTCGGGTAGTTGTGCAGGGTGATGGCTCCAGGATGGGCGATGCCGTGGGAGTAGAATAAGTCCACCAGGCCAAATTCTTCAATAAAAGCACGGGTTCGCTTACCCGATGCCTCGAAGAAATTCATCGAGTGGCGTAGCTTACCTGTGTCGGCAGAGTAAATCTCAAAATCATCTGGAATGAGGGGATGGAGGCGATAGACCGAAACAAACTCCTCCGTGATGTAATACGGAGCTGTGTGGTGATTGGTAGACGACCCAATAATGCCGCTAATCACCTCGCTGTCACCGACTCGACCAAACAAATCTTTGAAATGCTTACCGAGCATTCCCCACCAGTTGGCATCCATGGCAATTTGCAGCGCTGGGTGCCCTAAGATTCCCGGTGTCCATTCGACGGTGTGAATCTTGGCCATCAAGGCCGCATTGATCAGATGCGCGTGCCCAAAGAGCTGATCATCCGTCCAGTCGGGATACATAGTCTTCAAGTGGTCGCAAATGGTGTTGTGTTCCTTCACAAAAAGGGTGTGTAATAGGCTCAAGCCAATCCACCAGTTGTCGTTAAAGCCCGTCATCTCCAAGCCGCTGGCCTCGTCGAGGGGCAGCAACCCCTGATCGTCGAGCCGCATCTTACCGTCAACGTGCGATCGCAATCGGTCGATCGTCTCTGGGTCACTGCCATAGACCTGAGACCCATCCCACCAGTGACTCACCGTATTGATGAATGTTGGGGGAGTCTGGGTATCTCCCTCGTTTCGAGTCGGATCATCCAGGGTCTTACCGACCACCATGGGGCGGTGTTCGTCGGGCCAGGGATCCCCTTCTTCCAGGGGAACTTCTAACTTATTTTCTACCTGGTTCTCCCCGTGGCTGAACCACCCATGATTTTGAAACTGAATCCATGCAGCGGCAAGAACATTCAATGTGGTCGCAGGTTGAAATTCGTCCCGCGTCATCAGCACACGGCTAATTTCACGAGGATTCGGCTTCATTAAATTTGGCGCATCGAGTTGAGTATCCTTGACCGGAACATTGCGACCAAATCGAGTTCCTGCCATTCCCATTTCTGGGTGCTCTAAATCGTTAAAGCTGCCATCAGCAGTTCGAAAGGCAAGATGCTTTCCATCTTTATCAGGCACAGGCACAGGCCCCCTGCCGTTGTTCGGCAAGGTGGATGTATCGTGCAAGTTTTTTTCTCGCAAGTCCCTCCGAAACCGTGCCAATTTCAAAAGGGCAAGTGGTGTTGGAAAGCGGTGCCACGGGCGTCTAGTCATGATGCCAATTTCCTCAAGTTGAGCCGTTTAGTTAGTTTGGAAATGATTTAGAGTTGCAACTCTTCACTAATGCAAACCTTCACTAGAGAATGATCAACAATCCAATGTATTGGTATTCCTGATTAATCTATGGGTTTGTTTATTTATGTTGCTAAAACACTTCTAAGTGATGTGTAAAATGAAACCTGAGAACCGGGGCGAGGTAGCCCGCTTTATCTCTTAAATTTCATCTGGCATTTTATCTGGCATTGCTATAAAACAGACTGCAATATAGAGATTCATTAGCTTGGAAACTGTGTTAGACACGGTGAGTATCGCATGAGAATAAAAATTCACTTCAGATGTTATGAATTGTGAATGTAAGAGATTGTGAATCATTTCGGAAATCGTCGTCAGAAGCGTTGATTGTACAACCAACGCACAATCAATGTTTGATATCGATAACGTCAACATTTCTTGATGAATGAAAAGGGTGAATGAGAAGTGAATCAAGCACCAGCCTAACTTAAGCTTTTTTAAGATAAATTACCGTCCAGGGTACTATCCAAATTCAAATTTAACTGTCAAACTTGTCAGTAATTGAATCGTGATTAACCACGGGTTGACCTGGACAGTGGGTCGTTTTTTAACGTTTCTTAAAGTATCCCTGTACTTAATGTTGCTGGCTTCAATGTGTTGAAGCGCACAGGTTAAAGAGTTCTGAAAAATCCTTTTTTAGTCATAGGCGATCGCCCCCCTCGACTGAATTGAATGCTGAATCGTACGAATCTCATTGAAAATTCCTGATATTATTCACGGTTTTCTATGCAAACCAAGACACACGCTCATACATTAGACCCTGTTCGGAGTTTTTGGTCCGGTGCCCACGATATGGGGGCATTACCAACTGACTATCAATCCTGGACAGCCCAGAAAAAACAAGAGTTTCTATGGGAAAACAGGATCGTGAAATCCCAATACGATGCCCTTCCTCCCCTTCGGAAAATTGATGTCACTGGGTTATTTCTGACAGCCCTCCGGAAAAAAATGGATCGTCAGTCTGATGAGGTTCCAGCCAACTGGAATAAGGCGATCCATGCCCACGGCAGTGTCGCCAAAATCACGTTTGTACCCGAGCCGAACACTCCGTTCACGGGGATGTTTGCTAGAGCAGAGTATGGGTTGCTCCGGGTTTCCCTCACTGGAGATCCGGGCGATCGCGGCGTTGCCCCCGGTCTAGCCATCAAGTTCTTTGTCGATGGCAGGCATTCTGAAAACGTGTCTGCTCTGGTGTCGCTGACGGGACAGGGACAAAACTACAACGTGTTTGCCAACGAGTTCTCAAACATCGTCCCGGTGATCAACCAGATTGGCCCCAGACTCATCAACCTCATCTTTAGACGCGTGACCCGCTACCCCACTAAGCTCTCATTGCAGGACTGGGGAAGCGTCACTCAGTCGGGCGAAACTGTTGCCCATCCTCATGTTCCAGCACGACTCTTCTGGGTGCCTAATCCTGCAATTCAATTCCCAGAAACCCCTCCCCACGACTTCCGGGAAGATTTGGCTACGGTTCCAGCCGGAAGTCCTCTATTTTCCGTCTATGCCGTTGACGCTGACGCCGCAGACACTCAAACTCTCGCGGACGATCGCCCCAATTCCCAGTGCATTGGCCATATCGAAACCACCTCTGAGTTCGTGGCGTCCTTCTATGGAGACAGCCAACTCTTTTTCCGGCATCAGCGCTTCAAAAACCGTTAAATCCACATCACCTCAACATCCTTACGCCATGAGCATCGACACCACTGTCTTAGACCCCATTCATTTTCGTAGCCATCTCACGGTGAAAAACCGCGTCTTTCGGTCGAGCGTCACCGGACGGTGGGATAACTATGACGGCTCTGGCAACCAGGCGCGGGTGAATTGGGAAAATAAGTTTGCGAAGGGGGGCGTCGGTGCGATTATTTCTTCCTATGTGCCCGTCAGTCGGGATGGCCAGATCACGCCGCAAGTGGCCACCATTGATGATGATGCCCACATCCCCTTCTGGCACATTGTCGGCAAAACCGTCCATCAACACGACTGCAAGTACATTATTCAACTCAGCCACTCTGGGCGGCAACGAGATATTGAGGGCATCGAGAATACGCTGATTGATCCTCGCACTAAGGCGATCGCCCCCAAACGTGCGCCCAGCACAACAAACGAAGCTGACCAAATCAACGGCTTGCCCGCCAACAACATGCCTGTGGCAGAAGTGAAACGCATCATTCAAGACTTTGCCGCTGCGGCTGGGCGGGCCAAAGAAGCGGGACTTGATGGCATTGAGCTGCACAGCTCTCACGGGTATCTGATTAATCAATTTCTTAGCGCTGGCATTAATCGTCGAACCCCCGACCAGGGCTACGGCGGTGACCTCAGCGGTCGCTATCAGTTCTTAAAAGAAATTGTCCAGGCGATTCGTCAGGAAGTCGGCCCCGACTTTCACCTCCAGGCCAAGATCAGCGTTCAAGAATTCAACAACATCATCCCGCCGTGGAGTCATGCTGGAAACACCTTTGACGACGGCATCCAGATTTGTCAGTGGCTCGAAGAAGATGGCGTCGATGCGATTCATGTCTCCAGAGGCAGTACGTTCCCTCATCCCCTCCTCCCGTCGGGTCCCTTTCCGTTTGAAATGCTCCGCTACACCTTCGACACGATGACTTCGAGTGGGGGCAAGTCGAGTTTTCGCAACCAAATTCTATTCCGCTATCGATTTCTCCACTCCCTCTTTCAATGGATTTGGGGACGGCTTCCCAGAAAAATTGACGGCAGATACGAGCAGCCCGTTCACGGGCTAGAGATTCAGGAAGAGTGGCTCGATTCCCATTTCAAGGAGCATGTTTCGACGGACACCGTTCAAACCTTACTTAAAAAGCACCAGGGGACGGTCTTGAGAGATGCCAAGGTCGTGAAAGACGCCCTCCAAGAGATTCCAGTCATTACCACCGGGGGATTTCAGCAAGCCTCCTATATCAACGCGGCCATTCAAGAGGGCTACACCGATGCGGTCAGCATGGCGCGGATGCTCGTCGCCAACAACGACCTGGTCAAAACGTACTTTGAACACGGCAAAGACATTGCCGATCGCCCCTGCACCTACTGCAACAATTGTTTAGGAGCGTATCTAGAAGTTCCAGTCGGCTGTCACGACATTGATCGGTTCTATCAGCGTTCCATCCAGGGACTTTCCCAAGACGACGCCTACAAAGCCGCCCAAGAAGCCTTATCCGCCAAGAATGAAGAGGTCATGAGCGTATTCAAACCTCTGGCAAAACCTTTCGTTCCCTCATAGGGACTCGGCTGTTTGTAGCTCGACTGTTTAATCAGACTCATCTCGCAGAAGGTTAAGGTATGAATCATTATGAACTCTGGTTTAAGCGTGTTGTTTTGTTTGGCGTTCTGGCCAACTGGACATTCTCACTCGTCGCCCTGACCGCGCCGGATACGCTGCTATCGACCTTAAATCTGGGGACGGTTGAATCGACGGTTTGGCTGACCAACTATTCATTTTTGTTGATCTTGCTGAGCTGTTTCTACATTCCTGCGGCCCTGAACCCCCGCCGCTATATCGTCAATTCATGGCTGCTCATTGCCTCGCGGCTCATCCCTGCAACCACCTTCTTTGTGGGCACATTCATTGGCGATATGCCCAAAGGCTTTGTCACCCTTGGCCTTGGTGATTTTTCTATCGGGTGCATCGAAGGTATCTTACTCATTCTGCTGCTGCGTAAGGAGACTTTAGAAGCAGACACCTCTTCTAAGCCCCTGACCGTCGCAAAATAAGACGTTGCAAAATAAGACGTTGCAAAATAAGAGATTCAGTTTCTTTCAATCAATACGCATCATCCGTAATCCACCCCATTCAAGAGGTTCTTAACATGACCGCTCAAGAAATAAAAACAAAAGATTTCGTTGGATTATCCCAGGGCGAAATTGACGATATTTATCGCAAGAGTTCCATCGGAGAAATTCCAAACGGTGATAGTCAAGGGATTGCGATTATCTGGGCAGGCTCAGCTTTGACGCGGGCGATCGCCACTCTCACGAAATATCTCATCTGGCAGGGTAAAGATTTTCGCCGGGAGCAGAACTTTTTCTTAAACAAGGCTGGCCCCTTTGGCTTTAGAGCCATCAAAGGCGAAATTTATCGGGGCGAAAGCTGGTTTTGCGAGGGCGAAGAAGCCATAATTCTGGACTACTCCAAAACAACGCTCTTGCTCCGCAGAGTCAGAGAAGAGATTCGGGAAATCTACCCCGGATTTTACTTGGCTCAGGTCTACTGGGGCAAAAAACGGCTTTCTAACTTCACCCTTGATTTTAATTAGGAGAGTGCGGCTCAAGAAATATCTCAATTTCTGCGTTTCGACTTCGCTCAACGCTCAGGACTCGTGGACTGAGTGAATGAGTCTTCTCAACTCGTGTTAGAAATGAACGTCATGCTGTGTGTAAACGGAGGAATCGGTGGTGCCTGACTCATCAGAGCATTCCACACACCCGAATGGGCACGTTCTTGTCGTGCTGTCAGGAGCGGATAGCATTCCTCTCAAGGAGGGACATACCCACCCCACAGGCCACTTTCTGGGAGAAGTCACCGAACCCCTTGAGGCGTTGCTCAATGCAGGACACCGTCTGACTTTCACCAGTCCGTCGGGGAAATCGCCCACGATTGATCAGAACTCGTATCAGCTCATCTACTGGGGATTGTCGAAGTCAAATCTAGACAACGCAAAAGCCGTGTATCAGCACCTTGTTGAGCTTGGCTTTGAAAGCCCCCATCCCCTGGAAGAACTCGTCGATCTTAGCCCAGAGTGCGATCGCCCCACCCCCCAACCGAAGCTAGAGCCGTTCGATGCGGTATTTATCCCCGGAGGCCATGCTCCCATGGTTGACTTACTTCACACCAATTTCTTCACCAGCGATGAGATGAACCCCTACGTCGGTGAACTGCTGTACTTTTTCCATCGAACTCAGCGCCCAACGGGGCTCATCTGTCATGCTCCCGCCGTTTTAGCCGCAGCTCCGTCAGTCCAAGGAACGTGGATTTATTCGGGCTACAAAATGACCGCAATCACCATGCTGTCAGAATTCATCGCAGAAGACCTTCCTCTGATGAAAACCGTCGGGGGACACCTCAAAGAATATCCCACAGGCATTCTCAAAAATGCTGGAGCCACGCTTGAACAGTCGTTAATTCCAATGGTGCCGAAGGTGGTTGAAGATCGAGAACTTCTAACCGGGCAAGATCCTTACTCTGCCAAGCAGTTTGGAGAGCAATTTGTTCAAAAGCTCAATGTTTTTCTAGCAGATAAATGTCCAGCGGATAAACATTCTTAGCGGGTGCCAGAATCGTTAGGGCATGGTTCCCACAGAATTTCTCAAGTATATCTCAAGTATTTCTCAAGTATTTCTCAAGTATTTCTCAAACATATCTCAAACATTTCTCAAGCATTCAATATCTCACTTAATCCCACTTATCTCACTTAATCCCACTCAATATAAGGACACACCGATATGTCAGTCAAATTGGTCGCCATTGGCGATAGCTTAACTCAAGGCTTTATCAGTGGCAGCATCTCCAAAACGAAGTGGTCGTATCCCGCCATGATTGCTCGGTCTCTGGGGATTCAAAACTTCAAAACACCAGACTTTTCGGGAGAGGGAGGATTACCGTTCAACATTGAAGCGTTGCTACATCGCTTATCTGATCGGTATGGCCGTCGCATTAGCTGGCTTGAGGCTGTTCCCGCCCTATTGACGGTTCGCAGTCATATGGATCGGGTCGAAGACTACTGGGAACGCGATGACGGCAGCCGCAAGTCTCAGACAGGCCCTCTGCACCATAACCTGGCAGTTTGGGGCTTTCAGCTTGGGGATAGCTTTAGAATTTCTGATGCGGTGAGTCAAGCCAACATTCCTCCGGCGGAAGATCAGCTACTTCAGCAAATTCCAGAAGCCGCCCAGTATCGGACAGCCCGTCGGACGTTGAACCCCAGCTACGACCCACACTACCGTAATCTCAGTCAAATCGGCGTTGCCCAACACCTTGCCCGTGAACACGGCGGCATTGAGAATCTGATTTTCTGGCTAGGATCTAATCACTGTCTCGGAACCGTCGTTCGGCTGAACATTAAGTGGTCTACAGAGGCTGACCTTGTGCAGTTGCCCCCTGAGCGAAACGCGAACCTCTGGAGACCTGAACATTTCAAAATCATTTTGCAGCAGACGCTGGATCAGGTTGAAACCATTGGAGCCGAGAACGTTTTTATTGCCAACGTTCCTCGCGTGACGATTCCCCCCATCAGCCGTGGCGTCACCCCTGGAGCCGCACCGGGGCAGGGACAAGATAAGGACGGGTACTTCGAGTACTACACCCATTTCTGGATTTGGGATGATGATTTCAACCCAGAGCGGCACCCTCATCTGACCCGTGAAGACATCCGAGTCATTGATGCGGTGGTCGATGAGTACAATCGGATGATTCAAGAAGAGGCCACAAGGCGCGGTTGGCATGTGGTGGATATGTGCAAGATCCTGTCTCAGATGGCGTTTCGTCGTCAACGAGGCCACATTCAATACGACTATCCGCCTGAACTTATTGATGCTCTGAGATCTAATCCAGCAACGAGCGATCGCATCACCTCTACAGGGAAAGTCTTATTCGATACCCGATACATTCGCATTGACCGAGATAAAGCGACTCCCCAAGACCGTTACAAGGGCGGACTCTTCAGCTTAGATGGCATCCATCCGACAACCATCGGATATGGGCTCGCCGCTCACGAATTTCTGAAGGTGATGAAGTCGGTTCACGGAACATCTCAACAGTGGCAGTCCCTCGACTGGAAAGCCATTGTGGCGAATGATGCCCTCGCCATCAATCCACCGGAAAACCTGGCCAACCTGCAAGACACCCTCGGGTTTCTCTACAGTCAGACGCCCCTGGGGCAACTCGTCGCCATGATCGCCGGATTTGGAGAGCAAGGCACTTAAAGGGACTTAATGTGTTCTCAATAATTCTCTCTCAATAATTCTCTCTCAATCGAATTGGTCGGTTGCCCGACTCCCACTGTTACTGAACGATTATTGAACGACTATCATGACAACCCCACACCCCGGACTCGATGCAGCCCTCAACTATCCCCTCTTTAGCGCGATCTTTAACCGGCGATCGCGCCGCATTAGTCGAGGACTCAAATCCATCCCAGCAGGCAGCTTGAGCTACACCTCCGAGAAAGAACCGAAGCCTCTCTCTCCCCTCGAAGAAGCCCTGCTCATCGCCGCCACCGGCACCACGGGCGTCACCATGCCCGACTTGCCCCTGCAAGACCATGAAGGCCATGAACTCGTCGGCTCTCCTCTCCTCAAAATCTACGGACGCGCCGCCAGCAGCCCCAACAATGCCCAGTCCACTCACTTTTTTCTGATCAACGACTCCGGCACCTATTTCATTAAGCGCCCTGATCCAGACGACATCGACCCCCACTACTTCACAAACGGCGACCTCACCCCCGAGAAGCTGATCGACTACACCGAGAAATGTAAAGTTAAGGTGCTCGACCATCGACTCGACTACCCCCGAGAATATCCCTTTTACTTCGGCACCAACGGATTTGTCTCCAACGTTCCCGGCAGTACGATTCTCGTCCCCGTCATCGACATGACCCGCCAATACATTCACGGCATCATGTATCTCCTCGATCAGCCCGATGGCTTTCGTCCCCGATTTATCGACGATTGGTTTTTCTACCGCAATGCGGGTGTCGATAAGTGGGTGAAGAACGGCTTTTTGAATAAAGACATTCTCCCCATTCCTCTGGGACTGGAAAAGACCTTCCGCATTCACATCGAAGCCGACCTCTTGATGCAAAACATCATGCTCGCCATCCAGGCTATGGGACTCGGAGGCTGGATCCACGCCGCCTTCTTTTCGCCGTTTTTGTTGGGCGATCCCCAGTACAAAGAACACGGCACCGGACTCAACTTCCGATATGAAAAGCCCATCTGCACCCTCCGCAACCTCCTGTTTTTCGCCACTCCCCTCCCTGCGTGGCAGGCGAATCCGGTAGGGTTAGACGGTCTTTTGGAAGGACTCTGCCCGCCCTACTACGACACCATGTCGGATGCCGTGGATGCCTTGCAGGCCGAGAAGTATGGCAAAGACGGCATCTACACCCACCCGAAGTATTTAGACAAAATTCTGAAGCCCGGACTCGCCGAAAAGCACATTGGCGAAATCACCCATTACTCTGAAGAAGTCGTGGAGTGTACCAAAGACATTTGCACCTATATTTACGAAACCTATGGGCGTTTTCCGGCCCATGTGGATGCGATGCTGGTTCCTGGCGTGTGGGTGCAGGCTCACAATTTAGATTTAGAGTACTACGATCGCTTCTATCGAGGGGGATATTCAGAAAGTCAGGCCAATCATGATCATCTTTGGTATGGCCATTAGTGTATTCAAACCCTTTCGCATAATACTTTCGCCCAAATATTCCTACGGATTTATCGCTACTCAAACATTAACCTTTTCTATCAATTGAGTCGGGTGTTGTCTCCATTACTGAGGAATCATGTCACCCTTCAAATAATTAGCATGTAAGGAATTGATTGGATGGGTGTGTACCTGTGGGCAGACGGCTCGCACGTGCCCAACCTCTGAGCATATTCCATGTAGCGCTGAGGTCCGTGATGAATATTCTGGTACTCAATGCAGGTTCGAGTAGTCAAAAAAGCTGTCTTTACGCTCTGGAGGATCAGGTCTTGCCTGAGCATGCTCCAGACCCTCTCTGGGAGGCGACAATTGACTGGACAGCCCGACCGAATGCGGGGTTGATGAAGGTCACCGCCAATGGAGTAACGCAAGAGACAGAACTGCCAACGGGCGATCGCCCCCAAGCGCTCGTAAAGTTGCTTTCTACATTGACGAACGGTGACACAGCCATACTCACCTCTCTTTCTGAGATTCATGGCGTCGGCCATCGTGTTGTTCATGGAGGTGATGAGT
>JAYKJC010000775.1:0-4940 GCA_035285885.1 Leptolyngbyaceae cyanobacterium
AGTCTTGACGCCAATCTAGATAAACAAACTCTTTTGTGTCGTCATTGAATAAAATATTTTCGAAGTGAAAGTCCCCATGGAATTTGCTCGGAATTCCCCTGGATACGTCTTGCCAATCTACCGAGTCAAGCATAGATTGTAGCGTAGGAACATATTCACCATTGATCTCTTGAGCAGAATCGGACAATCCATAACGCACAAAAAACTCTTCTAAGCGCTTATCTGTCTTCGTTTTATAAAACTCAAAGCACGCTAGATTAAATTCATCTGATTCAATTGGATCAAGTTGGATATCTTCCCAGAAATTTTCAGCGTGTGACAATAGTGCATTAAATTTGGTCGGGGTAACCACAGATGAAAATATTGACCCCACTGCTTTCTTGTAAACATAAAAATGTTCGCTGCTTCTGGAGATACATGGCACGTATCCTTCTAAGTGTTTTGCCCTTGCGACTCTACTTTTGATGAATGTTTGGTCATCGCAATATTTGATTACTTCATCATTTAAGAACCATATCGCCTCGTTTTCTTTCTCTAAAATGTTAGCCTCTTCCGAGTTTTTGTAGTGCTTCCGCGCATCATGTAGTGACGCAAGAGTGCCGGTATCATGCCAACCAAAAGGAACAGCATGGACACCAAGAGGTATAAGCGCGTCTAACCCGGCAACCTCACCCACCCGGATAGATGTATCACGCAATTCGTTCATCTGCCGCCAAAACTGGTCGTAGTGATGGATTCCGGCCAACCCTATGTAAGCCACGTTAGATGCTGGCGGGGATTCCATCTTGTCATAAATCTGAGTTACCAAGCCATCTCTTAGCCCAAGCGTCCGGTAGGAATTCATATCCGCTTTTAGCGAATAGCCCATCCAATCTTTGGCCGGGGCAGGCGGGCTTTGATCCACCAGCGTATCGCACGCTGTAAATATAAACGGCTCTTGTAGGAAGCCTTCGCAGCGCAGAAGGCTCAGTCCAAGTCCAGAATCAGGACCTTCGTAAGGGAATACTTCTACGAACTCAAAGTTTGTTGAAGGATAAGCAATTTTTAAAAACTCTTGCAATAGCGATCCCTTGTACCCTATTGCAACGACAAACCTGGTTTCGTTCGGAAATCTTTCAATGATTCTACATATCGCCGGCTTCCCGGCAACTTCAACCATAGCTTTATTGACCTTTTGAGTAAGGCCCTCGAGTCGTGAGCCCAATCCTGCGGCTACTATGCAAACGGGGTAGGTCAAGGCATTTCCACTCTTTTATAGTCGTCCTTTAATCTGACGACGTCATCAAGCTCCGGTGTTGAGGCTTCAAGGTATATACAATCCTCGACCGCCTCCATCCGATGAATTTGTCGGGGCAAGATTGTTATCGAGTCACCTGGCTCGTAATATTTGCTAAGCAGTTGATCCGGGTTTTCACCTGTTTGTATTTTCAACTTTCCTGTAACAACAATAATCGTCTCTACTTTTTGCAAATGATACTGGAGACTACACCGGTGACCTGCAAGCATAGTTAATCGCTTCAGGACGTAGCGGTCGTTTACTTCAAGCAATTCCTCTTTTCCCCATGGTTTTTCGATAGTAATCATGTAAACCCTATATCTTGTATTGAATAAACTCTGGGTGAAAGTAAAAGAAATGATCGTAAAACGACTTCACATATTGCTGCATAGTCCAGCGGCTGTTAAATCCATATTTTTTCCGCATCCACCGAATTCCTTCGTCGATGTATAACTCCAAATTTACTCCGTAAGCCTCAGTTTTAATTTGCTCAGCGTGGTCAAGCAGATGCCTTTCATTTTCCTCAACGCATACAGTGTTTGTGATTGCTGCTGCAAAATCGTTTGCATAAGCCTTTGCAATAATTTCTTGCTCAGCGCCATACCCTCTGAAGTTATTTCCGTCAAACAAGAAATCCAATACCGGATCAGATGACTCATTCATTACTGATTCTATGAATTCTCTTCGTAGCAGGTACGCCACATTGTGTATGTACCAGAAGTATTTCGTTTTTTCTTTCTTCAATAATAGCTGCTCTCCCCATCGGCTTGAACACGGAGAAAGAAGGCCGACTCTAGGGTGCTGGCTCAAGACCTCCATTAGCGGCGATACAACTGGGCCGGCTGGAAACTCGGCATCGTTAGTCAGCAAAAAAAAAGCTGAATATTTATCGAAGTTTTTGGACTGATAGAGCTTGCTGAGCCCAAAGTTCATCCCGCGGAAGTACCGCAATCCATTCTCTCGAGCGTCAGGCCAGTCCGCGTGCCACGAGGCATATTTTGAGAGACGGTCTGGGTCTGAGCCCGCCTCTACAACAAACACGTCAGTACAGTCGCCATCAAATCTTAGGATATGCTCGCATAGCGCATCCGTTACCACTGGCAAATTTCTATTCAGAATTATGGTTGCAACTTGTTTCATCTTGGCACCAGCAGTCTAAATGCGACCATATATCTATTGATAGCTTTCATTACCGCTTGCTGCAAATAAGCCTCCAGCTCGATACCTTTTTTCGCGAGAACTTCAGATGCTTGGCTTTTGAGGCCGTTTACTGAATCCTTAGAAAACACATAGTGCCCTGCGATTATCGATTTTTCTGTATCCGTTGCGCTTGAATTTGGTAGCATCCATTTTTTCCACTTCCCAGACTCGTAAGCGATCTGCAAGAACTCATCTGCAATTCGAGTCAATTTGTGCTTTTCTAGTATATCAATCAGCGCTCGGGTCTCAGTCACCCCAAATTCCGGTGCGACATTTGCCGCATGTATACCTAAACGTGGGTGCCACTGCAACGCATGGTCGGAGAGATAATCTCCGTTGTGCTCTTTCATGAGAATCCCGTGGCGATTACATATCTCAATCATTTTCGGAATCTGGATTTCAGATGGAAGGTCTCCATGTACACGAACCGGGGAGTCAAATGATCCAACATTTTGTGTTTCAAGCACTTTGGTACCCGTCTGTATCACGACAAATAAAGGCTTGGGTATTTTCTGTTTCTCACAAAATTCGGTTACTTTGAAAAGCAAATTATCCAGTTCTTCTGGGGTATTGGTTGAACCCGATTGTTCTTCGGTGCCGATTTCGAAGGCAACTTCACGCCCCACCCTACGCGCCTCGCTCCAGCAGTAATCGTAAAGGTCAAAAAGGCGGTCTAACGCGAGCTGAGGATCAGGTGATCCATGTGGATCTACGCTGGTATCGATATGAATAATATCGAATCCCGATTCAATATCTTGCCTAAAGGATTCTTTGGCTGAACGCATTGCTTGTCTGGCACTTAATCCCTGCTCAAACTCGGAGGAATTTTGCCAGGGGCCGCCGTGATCGCGACAAATAAGCACTTGTCCCCGCTTGTCCCTCGCGGACACGTAGTCAGCAAACTGGTGGGTACACCAGTTGTTGACGTATCCGCCGCCCAGTGACTCAGCGTCGATTTGCCGACGGCTAGCAATTAACATCAGAGTGGTTTGATTTTCGTTCGCAGCGCTAATAGCGGCATCAATACAATTTTTACTCATCGGCCCGACGCCAAGCATCGTGCACCTTCTAGTGTTGATTAATCCTTGAATTTTTTTAGCAATCATTCTTTTTACTCAAAATTTCTTCTGCCTGAAAACTAACTGTAATTAAGTTTTAGCTACGGGAGTAGTTTATGCTCGAGCAAGTGCATACATGCCTCGGCCACCGCGCGATCACCTCCTGAACGCGAAGTAATATACCGAGCAAACTTTTTTGCGTTGGCGTCAGCGTTTGCGGGAGCAATTCCGTAGCCCACCGCTTTCATAACATATTGGTCAAATATTCCATCGCCCATGTAAATGACAGATTTTGGTGCATACCTACTTGCGATCCAATCAATTCTTTTGTCGGTGCTTACTAGGTCTAGCGGATACTTCATATCATTCACGATACGCTGCTCACTTATTTCAAAGCCGAGCTTGTCGCCTGTAACAAATCTAATTTCAATTTTGGGCCGAAGCATATTCAGCGCATCGTGGTCGTCTGGTCCGAAAATCTTTGCGGACTTGCCCTCTTTGGTATAAATAAATTGGCCGCTTGTCATTACCCCGTCCACGTCGAGAATGAATGCTTTGTACATCGTTATACTGATTAGTAGATTTAAAGGTTAAATTCGGCTTTGAACGAGGTGCTACGTAGTGTGATCGATTTTTATACGCGCATTTATTATGCAAAGGTATCGCTCAAAAAATTTTGCTTTGTTAACTATGTGGATAATGAAAAATATTGTCGCGCATTACGTTTTTGGCAGGACTAGGTAGTTTATACCTACTCAAGCAATATCAAGTTATTTGTGGAAGTTTTATAGCCAATATATTTCCGACTTCAACCCCCGGCTTTGTTTTTAAACCCAAAGCAGCGTAAAACTCGACCCATTTTTTTATCCTCAATTGACTTGCGATTGGCATTGCTAAATGGCTCACCTTTGCTGACCAAAATATGGTCCTGCTCGTCGTAAGGGGAGGTGATTGTTTCGGTTACTATCTCCGAGAAGCCGCACTGGCGCAGTAAATTTTCTATCGAACACGGATCGAAATAAAATAGATGGTCGGGCTCGAACCATTCGAAAGCTTCTAAGTTATGGATCGCAATTTGGCATTTCATATTGGGAACCTGCACGAAAAGTATTCCACCGGGCGCCAGAAGGTCAAAACACTTACTAATGGAGTAGGCAGGATTTAAATGGTGCTCCAGCGAGTCCCTGAGCGCGACGAAGGTGCATTGGCCATCATAGTAACCATCCATTGTATTTAGCATCCCCACGTGGGTGCTACAACCTACGTAATGCTTGTTCCACGCCTGGACTTTTTCATCAGGCTCTACAGCAAGCAACGACTCAAAACCACAAGACCTGAATCCGAAAAGAAAGTCCGCTGCGTTACAACCAACATCAACAATCCAACCTTTTGCCAACTCCGCCCTA
>JAYKJC010000776.1:0-3359 GCA_035285885.1 Leptolyngbyaceae cyanobacterium
AGTGGCTGATGGCGCTGAATTGCAAGCTGTCGCGCGAGAGCGCGTGCCCCAGCTGCACCGCACGGCGGGTGATGGGCCGCTGGTAACTCATCAGCTTGGGAACCGGAAGCGGCAACAGGGGAAGCAGGTAGGCAATGCGGGAGAAAGAATGGACCACATCCACCTGTCTGCGCTGAACTTCGCGCCAGAGAGTGGCGGTGTTTCGGGCGGTATCGACCCGTGAGCGGCTGCTGCCGCCGGGCCAGGGCACCAACGTGCCGGGTGCTGTGGAATCGGGATGGGCGAAGAGGGTGACCTGGTGTCCTTGATTGGTGAGCTCTGTCGCCAACATGGCGATGACACGCTCAATGCCGCCATAGAGCCTGGGGGGGACGGGCAGCTCAGGATCGGCGCTAAGGGCAATATGCATCAGGCGCGTCCTGCGAGGCGCTGCAGGCGACGGGCAGACTTCCAGCCGATCAGGCGGCTCGCCCGCTGAAACAAGGGGCCGCCTGGCGGGGGGAGATCGCTGCCCCCAAGCTCGGCAACGCGCTGGGCGATGGCGGTGCGGAGATCAGGGTGAGCGGGATAAAAGGTGTAAAGGAAATTCTGCATCATGTTGGCGCACGACAGCCTGGCCTCGGCATCAGAGCGGCGGGCAAGCAAGTGACCAGTACCCTTCAGGATCGAGTAAAAGGCTGATTCAGCTGCGGCACGCGTTTTACGAGACGAGAGGCTACCGGGGATGCCTGAGCGGTAATACAATCGAGCATTAGGAGTGAAGCAGACTTCCTCGGCATGACAAAGCAGGCGGGCGAAGAACTCAAAGTCGTTGATCAATGAAAGGCTCTCATCCCAACCTCCGGCGCGTTCCAATATCTCTCTTGGGATCAGCCAAAGACCGCACTGCATCATGGGTTGCGCATACCGCCAGGCCTGAACCAGCCAATCGGTTGCTGAAAGATTGCACCAAACAGGTTCTGGATTGAGGCGAAATGATGACAAGTCATCTCCGTAAAACCGGCCCCATTGTGAAGAGGCGATAGCATCTTCGCGTTCGCCAAGGATTAGAATTTGACTTTCGATCGTCCCGGGAGAAAGAACATCATCGGCATCAAAGAATTTAAGGAATAAACCCTGAGCCTCTGCAAAAGCTCGATTAGCAGCGGCACACTGCCCACGATTGGCCTGCTGGATAAACTTGACCCTCGAATCGCAGACTGAGGAGAGCAAGGCAGCGCTATCATCAGTTGATCCATCGTCCACAATGATAAGTTCAATATTATCCCAACTTTGGACCAGAATTGAATTTACGGCATCCAGGACATAGCAAGAAGCATTATAGCAAGGCATGCAGACAGAAACAAGTGGCTTAGTCATGCACGCCTAAGCTGGGGCTTGAGAATGCGAATCAGATTCTCACGGAGACAAAACGCTTTACGATCACCTAGCAGCCTTACAAAAAAAACGAGGGTAGGCGAGAAGCCAACAGGAAAGTCACGAGTCAATTTTTCGGCTGCAGCCAATGCATCGTCCATATGATACCACTCTTGCTTAGAGGAAAGTTGCTCAGCCGCATGCCAAAGCTTTTTTTTGAGCTCCATAGGATAACGATCTCCAAGAGTCTCACAGGCACGCTTCATAACTTCGACGTGAGCAATGAGACACCTAACTTGATTGGCTTGGGACATCGAGCCAGACATTCTATAATTGATAATAGAAATCTCCTTTTCAGCGGAGAAAGACAAGCCATTGGAAGCTAATTTGATATGAAAGGCAACGTCTTCATTGTACAGTATTAATGGATCCGTATCATATCCATCTACTCTCAAAAGAGAAGCAGTCTTATACAGACCACAGAAGGGATTGATTTGGTTAAGGATTGCAAAGCGAACTGGATCTGCTTCAAGCTCTTGTGGAGAGAACGCGGAACGTGCGAGTAACTCGCCTGAATTATCATCGCGATACTCATAATCAAACAAGACTACATCAGGACAGCTAGGTTTAGCGATCCAGCGATGAGCCAAGGTCGTGAAGTTAGGCAGCAACTCATCATCAGCATCATGAAAATGAATCCATTCTGATGAAACCTTATTCAGAAGAGCATTTTTTGCTGATGAACAACCCAAGTTTATTGAGCCTCGTAGCACTCTAGCGCCATAACAGTCTGCGACCTGTGAAGTGTCATCAGTACTGGCGTCATCATATACCCAGATTTCATCAAACTGTATAGTCTGTTGCTGAGCAGAGATCAGAAGCCGCGGAAGGTGATCGGCAGCGTTGTAAGCAGGGATACACAGAGCAAGTCTACTCATCTGCGAAAACCATTCAATACCTTATGCCCAAGACGGAAAGCAATGTGTTGCAGTAAGATTTTCAGATCAATAGACGCAAGGGATCGCAACATTGCAGAAGAGGCATTAACCGTAGTGTTGGCCGGAGACAGTATTGCCCGCAGAAGATCCTGATCTGAGACAGGAGCATTAGAGGCGTGCATGGCTGATGTGAATTGCTCAATGGTGATACGGGCTATCTCATTAGGATCAAGCATTTCCGCAACCCGCGTCCGAGCCCTACGACCGATAACACTCCTCTGCTCTGAAGAGAGTGCCTGCACCTGTTGAATCACAGCCGCTAGGTTCTGAGCGTCGCCTGCGTCGAAGAGAAAACCGTTCACACCGTGATCGATAAGTTCAGATGCTCCGGCACCGGTGGAGCAGATCACGACGGATTGGCGACCCATAGCCTCCGCAGCGGTGAAATTGAAAACATCCCACTCTGATGGAACAAGAACGAAACCGGCATGAGATTGCCTTTGCTTGATTTGAATAGGTGTTTCCGGAGGCAGATGACAGATTCGGGAACCCCACACATCAGGGAAAGACTTTTTAAGGTGAGCAACATACGACTGACCGGTGGGTGTAGTATTTACACTACGCCCTATCCAATCAACAAAAGGGGCTTCAGTTCCCAAAAGCTGCAATGCGCGACAAAGAGTATCCGGTCCCTTCCATTTTTGCACCCTTCCGACAACCAAACCGCGGGTGTTCGAGGGAATTGACGAGTCGTGGATTGCATCCAGGCACAGTGATGGTGGGCAAAATTCAACATTGCGAAGGAGCTGCGAACTCCATGCACGCTGATTAGATTGACTATAAGTCACCCTCAAGGCAGCCCTAGGTAGCAATGCCGATTCAATTAGTTGGCAGAGACTCGCAAATAGAGGGCTGCAGGAATCAGGATCATGATATGCAATTTGGCCATCACTGCCATGAAACCGTACTACTAACGGAGGGCTGGATGGATCAAGCAGCCAAGGAACAAAGAAAAGTCCCCAGTCGGTGCACTCCACTAAATCGAATCCTTCACCACCTCGCACC
>JAYKJC010000777.1:0-5990 GCA_035285885.1 Leptolyngbyaceae cyanobacterium
ATCCAAGGCTCGGTCTACCTGCTCCTTTAGCGGATTGATGACCTCCTTGCGCCAACTTCCATCGGCGGTAACAACCAGCTTCGCCTCAGCATCCTGGAGGCGATTGCGCAGGGCTTCAGCGCTAAACCCACCAAAGACGACCGTATGGGGGGCACCAATGCGCGCGCAGGCTAGCATCGCAATTGCCGCTTCAGGAATCATAGGCATATAGATGCCGACGCGATCGCCCCGCTTTACGCCCAGACGCTTCATCACATTAGCCATACGACAGACATCGTCGTGCAGTTCTTGATAGGTAAAAATGCGTGAATCGCCCGGTTCTCCTTCCCAAATCAGAGCAGGCTGATGGCCTCTCTCAGCCAAGTGCCGATCCAGACAGTTATAGGCGACGTTTAACTGGCCACCGATAAACCATTGAGCAAAGGGAGGCTGCCACTCCAGCACTCGATCCCAGTGAACGAACCAGTCCAGTTCATGACGAGCCAACTTGCCCCAAAAAGCTTGAGGATCTGCATCAGCTTCTTGGCAGAGTTGTTGATAGTCAGCAAAGCTTTTGATATGAGCATTGCGAGAAAACTCTACAGGCGGGTTAAATAAACGGTCTTCTTGCAAATTCGATTCCAGAGTTACGGTAGACATAACATATCCTCCAGTGAAGAGGTAGGGTTGATGCGTAAGAGTAATCAAAAAATGGATAACGCAAGGGTTCCAGTTTCACGCCCTCGGCTGACAAATCCAGCTTGCTGAAAGAGAGTGGACAACGTGGGATTATCCCAAACATCAGCGATTAGAATGTGCAATCCTTCCTGTCGGCCAATATGAATAAGCTGCTGCAATAAAACAATGCCGAGACCACGATCGCCACTGTCTGAGTCCACGACCAGAGCTAACTGCCCTGTCGCACCGTCAGATAACTTGCTAAGGCGACCAACGCCCTTTATTTCAGGTCTTTCGGGTGTTGAGTTCTGACACTCTGCCACCAGTACAATGTCCTGTTCATAGTCGAGGAAGCACAACCGGGTAATTTGCTCAGAAGCTTCATGCAATCGAAAGTAAGAAACATGAGGATAGTCCGCATCTACACTCGCCATACCAGAGGTTAAGGGAAGTTGATAAAACGTCCGCAGCAGCGACTCGTCAGTAGGAAGGACTGGGCGCAACGTGACCGGGGTGCCATCCTGGAGCATCTTCCGTTGAATATATTGACTTGGATAGGGACGCAAGATGGGTTTTGGCAATGATGCGCGATCGCAGTCAGGGCTGTGTAAGGTAATACGTGCGTCTAAGATCGCCATACTGGGTTGCGATTGATGAACCTATAGAGATCTAGAATTCTCAGGGCGCATTAACAGCGGATTGATTTCGATGGCCTGAATCTGGGGTTGCTCAACGACTAGTTGGCTGAATCGCATCACTATTGTTTTCAGACTCTCCAGGTTCACACCTCGATGGCCTCGTTTTCCCTGGAGAACAGGATATATCTGGGTTTGCTCAATCAGGCGCTGGGCTAAGGTCTCGGTCAAGGGAGGCAGAGCCACAGCCCAATGACGGAGCCGATCCGGAGGAGAATCACCGTAGCTGTCCAGTAGCCATCCTCCCCCTCCAAATCGCATGACTGGCCCAACCTGAGGATCGATAGCACTGCTGATGATCAATTCATACGCCCCTTCTCGCTCAACCAGAGGTTGCAAGACGACAGCAGTCGATCGACTTGAAGGAGCCGTTAGAGTAAAATACGCCTGGTGTATGTCTGCATCACTCGCAAACGATCTTAGAACGATTCCCCAGGGCATTCCCTGGTCAACTGCCTCTGTCCGAGTCACCCCAGGTTTAAGCACAACGCTTCCCCCCATTTCACGGGCGATCGCCACTGCATCTTCCTTACAGGTAGCCAGACGAGTCGGTAGTATGGGAAGGCCATAGGCCGAAAGGAGGGTAGCCGCTTCTGCGGGGGTCAGGGTCGTCCGTCCCTCCTGTTGAACGGATTGAATGAGTTGGGTCACTACCGAACAGCTGAAATCCTCAGCATCACTCTGATGTGATAAAGTTGGAGTCTCATACAGTCCTTGAAGACAATAGCTCTGCTGCCACATCAGGTTGAACAATCGAGCCGCAGAATCCAGATAAGGATAGGTTGGAATTTGATACCGATTGAGGATTGTTTCTCCGGCCAAGACTTCCGCACCACCCACCCAGCTCGCTAAAATAGGCTTATGGTTGAGAGCCGTTGGTTGCAGACGATTAACCGTATCTTTTAACTTCTCTGCGGTCTGAGTCGGGTCTGCTGCCCCTTGAGGAGCCAGAATGACGAGTAAGCCGTCGGTATGGGGATCTCGAATCGCCACTTCAATCGCCTGTTGATAGCGATCGCCGTCTGCATCTCCTAAAATATCGATCGGATTGCTATGACTCCAATCACTCGGCAGGATCTCCTCCAGCTGAGCCAGGGTTTTTGGTGTCAATTCCGCAAGCTGTCCACCTGTGGAAACCAGAGCATCCGTTGCCAGAACGCCTAATCCACCAGAGTTTGTGATGATGGTCAGACGATTGCCCTGGGGTTGGAATTTCCGCTTTGCCAGCACCTCCGACATATTGAAGAGTTCTGAAATACGGTTTACCCGCAACACCCCACACCGCTGGAGCGCGGCTTCAAAGACATCATCATTGCCTCCTATCCCCCCCGTGTGGGCGATCGCCGCTTTCACCGCCGCTTCTGTACATCCCCCTTTCAGCAGAATAATCGGCTTGATCGGGGTGACGTGACGTGCGGCTGCCAAAAAAGAGTGGGCATCTCTCAACGATTCCATGTGAATTACAATACTTTGGGTGTAGGGATCTCTGCCTAGATAAGAAATTAAATCTCCCCACTCGATATCCAGCATTGTCCCCATGGAAATGAAGGCGCTGAAGCCCACATTTTCATGAAAACTCCAATCCAACACGGCCCGACAAAGCGCACCACTCTGACTCACAAACCCAATATTACCGGGCAGCGCCATGGTGCTGCTTAAGGTGGCATTCAGTCCTTTTCGAGGATTCATGACGCCTAACGAGTTTGGCCCCAATAGACGAATCGTTCCTCCGTTGAGCACTTGCCTCAGGTGCTTTTCCACCGCTGGACTAATAGCTCCGGTCTCTCGCAAACCAGGAGAAATGGCGATCGCACTTTTAACTCCCGCTTCGACACAGTCCTCCAGAATATGGGGAATAACGGAGAGAGGTGTAGCAATCACGGCTAAATCCACTCCTCCAGGAACATGCTCAATAGTAGAGAATGTGGGGATATCGAAAACGCGTTCCCCGGATGGATGAATAGGGAAAATAGCGCCATAGAAAGGAGACTCTAATAAGTTCTTTAAAAGTGAATTACCGACCGTTCCCGAATTATTATTTGCCCCGAAAATAGCAATATTTTTTGGTTCAAATAAAGTTGTTAGCTGATCATCTCCAAATTGAAAGACAGTCGATTTATGAACGCTGAAACTATTGCATGTTGTTATCATGAATTTCCTCCCCAGTCCTTCAATACATCTGAGTGATTATCAACACATTCATTACTCACCCAACAGTTCCTCTAGAGTCGTCACGTAATCAATCGATTCGTAAGAGACGTGCAACTCTGTTCGATCTTCAGATAACTCATAGTGCATGGGGTGAGTCATTGTCAGAAAGGAACTCACTTGCGCAGTTTCAGCATCGAATGCGAACACCGTTAAAAGGGATTGGATTTTCTCTTGGCGGGCTTCCATTTCCTCCGTTGTTCCGTATAAGTCTTCATATATCTCAAAGACCGATAGTGCAGACTCTGGATTAAATCCCGCTCGAATCAAATAGTCAATGGCCGTTTCTTCTGCTTCGAGTTCTAACATTAATTCAAACGCTCGCGTTCGGTCTTCAAAGCCATCGCTAACCGACAGCATTTCTCCAACCATGCTGTCAAAGCCACCCACACCTGTGAGCATGTCGCTGATCTCATCTGATAGACCACGCTGAAACTCGATATTAGCCGCATTGTGATGGTGGGTATGATGGGCAATTTCATGGGCAACCACATAGGCGACGCCTGAAATATCCCCTTGCATCAAATCCAGTAATTCTGAATCAAAGCTCAAAGCATAGGCTCCATAGGCATAGGCCACAGACTGGTCATTATCATCAAGGGTGATCGTCCAGAAAGGAATATCTAAGCGATTGGCACGGGTAATCCGATCAACAATTCGATAATAAACATACCAGTCATCCGGCAACTCTTCTCGTGCTTGGTGATAGCGATCGCCCCCTTCTTTCAAAAACTGAATTCCACTCGGTTTAGTACCCGTTATCGGCTGAAGTGCAGCGGCATATGCCGAATCAAACATCAAAGGATTGACCAATGCAATCATCATCGAAAAGAGACCAACACTCATTATTTGTAGCCAATACCGCATATCGCAAATCCTTACATCACCAGTAGAGTTAACGCGAGAATGAGCAGCACAAAGGGGAGAAACCCGATTCCGAGTTCTTTTTTACTCGATGAACTTGAATTTAGATGATCGGTGTAGTGACAATACACGCACTCAAACTTATCGAGTTCATGTTCTAAACGCACAAACCCATGTTTGTCGCATCTCGGACAGGTCAGCACAACATCGTGATCAGGGGTATTGTGGGTCATGGCATAAATCTCCACAGTAGCGGCTCTTGTATATCCTTTTCGGGGAGATGAATGGGATGAAATAGGAGACTTCACTAGCTTTACTCTAAGCCAGTAAATTGAGGAACTTATGAGGATGGACTGACACATTTTTGTGGAGGAGTAGCGGGTGCAGAGCGCTCCCTATGTCGCTTTATAACGGTTAGGATAAGCATTCTTCTCCACTGGCTGCCACACTCACAAGTTCCCCAATATTGATCTGTATCGTTATAGGTGAGGTGAGAAAACCTCAGTATTTTGCGATCGCCCAATGGAGTCAGAATGATGGTTTCCACATTACAAAAAAGGCTATACACCGTTGATCTGCTACGTGATGAGGCGCGCGAACTCGTGCAGCAGGGGGTCATTGATCGTCAACAACCGATTTACAAGCTCTGTCGATACCTTCCTAGCCGAGAGTGGGAGTGCGTAGAACTCGATTTGGAAGAAAACGAATACCTGTTGCGCGATCGCATCTGCGACTTATTCGGGTGCGAAGACTGGGACAATGATTGACAGGTGTGCCTCCCCTTTCACCCTCAGCAAAGGTCAGAGAGGCGCGAGAAATCGAGCCACAAGATCCTGTTGGTGATGACTGAAGATGTTGCTTAGGGACACGTATGTTAGCCGTAACCTTTTTTGAAGCCCACAGCGCAGGCTATGGAACGATGGTAGCGATCGCCTTTGGGGCGATCGCTATTTTCTTACCCGTCGTTATCAAAGCTCTCAAAGATTAGCCCCAAATACTCCACGAGCCAGTAATAGTATCTCGACCAGAATAGGTAAGAATTGATCCGCTATTGACCTGCTATTGAAAAGTCCCGTTGTATGAGTTCCGACGCCTACGATGGCGTCGTTTCCCTCGTCTGTATCAATCACCCCAAAGAAGACACGATAGCGATATGTGGCGTTGCTTAATCTGGGGATGAATTTATGTGTGGGAGTCGCGCGATGCGCGACTCCCACACATAAATTCATCCCAAAAATCAGCAATCCCCGATAGCAATATATTGCCCGATGCGGATGATCCAGATGTTCCACCTGAGGTGGGTAAATATGAGAAAAAGAGGGTTTCGAGCACATGGCACGTCCGAAACCCTCTTTTTCTTTTACCCTTTGTCTGGGTGTAGCGTTAGCCGCTGGAGTATGTAAAAATTGATAGATCTCATTCGGTTTCTGGTCTGGCATGGGTACGATGAGGAAGCTTTAAATCTATGATTGTGGGTCACAGGAGCGTGATTCGTAGAACGTAGAACAGATCGCCATTTCTTCTCGTTAAAAACGCTCTCGAGAAAGGGCGATAACTCGCTATAAT
>JAYKJC010000778.1:0-3808 GCA_035285885.1 Leptolyngbyaceae cyanobacterium
GGCATCATCATTAACCGTTGTCACAGCCCACGCCGAAACCTGGAGTGATTCGTGCCTGGGGTTGGGTGGCCCTGCTGAAAGCTGTTTAGCCGTAGTAACGCCGGGATGGTATGTTGAGGTGTCAGATGGAACCATCACCCGCATTTACCGCACAGACGAAACCGGGCAGTCCATTCGCCAGGAGAACCAGGCCACTGATGAAGTGCGCGATCGCCTCTTGAATCATGTTTCGACCGAAACCGGAATACCTCTCTCATCCTTAACCATTCTGTCGGCCAGTGCCGAGACCTGGAGCGATTCGTGCTTGGGGTTGGGTGGCCCTGCTGAACTGTGTCTGGCCGCAGAAACCCCTGGGTGGCGATTCGAGGTATCCGACGGAAGCATTACCTACGTCTACCGCACCGATGAAACCGGACAAACCATTCGACAGGAACCTCAGGTCGCAGATATCAGCGAATTTCCTCGCCTGACCGCTAGCCGGGTGCTGGATGAAGTGATGCGGACATCCGGTCTTCCTCTAGAACAGTTGGACATTGTAGCCACAGAGCCCCGCACCTGGGACGGGTGCTTCGGTCTGGCCAGCAGCGATCAGGTGTGTACCCAAATTGCCATTATGGGCTGGCGCGTGATTGTCACGGCTCCCGAGCATGTGTGGGTTTATCACACCAATCAAGACGGCACCGATATCCGGCTAAACGATGCGGCCAGTCAACTGGGCAACGCAACGCTGGTACCGGAGTTCGTCAGTGATGTGTCCCACCCGTCTTTCGATGGATTTGATGGCGATGCGTTGATAACTGTGCTGACGAGCGGAGGGATTGCAGGTCAAACCGATAAGACAGTGCTATATCAGGATGGGGCGATCGCCCGATACACCCTCCAAGGAGACTCCTACGGATCACCCACCGTTCTACGACAGCTATCGCCGCAAGAATTGGAACAGTTTCTCAACCGTGTTCAAAGCACTCAACTTGAGCGGTTTCAAGGGTTACGCTACCCCAAACCGCCAGGAACTGCGGACTCATTTACGGTGACTCTCATTCCTGGAGCGTACAGCATCACCCAATATGATGACGCAGCCGTGGAGCAGTTGCCCCTCCCGCTCCAGCACTTTCACCTTCTCTGGAACTGTATGCTCACGTCAGCAGATGGGTGAACGTACAGCGCTATGCGTGTTGGTTAAGTACAGTTGTGAGGCGGCGCGGCGCGCCACCTCACAACTGTACCGTACTTATGTGCTCGCAAAGCACCCTACAAACACGACTTGGCAAAGTTCAGAGAAACGAACTGAACGTCATCGCCAGTTGTGATCGAAATGCGAGATGATTTACGACTTGGCAAACTTCTCCAATGGTAAATAAACGCTGACTGTAGTACCCATATCAGAAGAGGTGATGCCCAGGGTGCCGCCGTGGGCCAGAATGATGCGCTTTGAAATCGCTAGCCCCAAACCTGTACCGCAGGGTTTCGCTGAACAAAAGGGCTCCATTATCCTGGGCAAAAGCTCAGGCGGAATTGGATCGCCACCATTGTGAATTTGAATGCAAATGTATGCTGGCGTTTCGGCGGCGGTTATCTCAAAGGTGATGAGATCGTCGGAGGCAGTGGCTTCACAGGCATTACGAAACAAGTTTAGAAAAACCTGCTTTAACTTATCGGCATCTGCCATGACTTCAAAGTCTGGGCACTCTTCAGCGTACTGAATGTTCCGATCAGCGCCTTCAGGAAAGGCTCGGATTTGCTTTAGGAAAATCTGAAAGAACTGGCTGATATTGAGTTTTGAGAGCCGTAATGCCTGGGGCTTTGCATAACTCAGAATTTCACATAGGAGATGCTGTAGACGGTGGGCCTCACTGATTGCTAGGGCTAAGCGCCGTTGATCTCTCTCGGACTGTAAAACTTTTTGAGCATGGTCTAACCCCATTTTGACCGTAGTCAGCGGATTACGAATCTCATGCACAATCATGGCTGTAAACTCACCAATCGCGGCTAATCGCTCCCGCTCAATTAGAGATTTCTGAGCTTTTTTTAGATTAATAGAGCAGGTAACAATGTCTTGAGAGAGTTGTTTGTTAAATCGCTCCTGTTCTTGATAGAGGCGATAATTCTCAACTGTAGTGGCTGCCCGCTCAGCAAATAATTCAACAATTTTTATTTCAGATTCAAGGAAGGTATGGGGATGTTTGAAGAGGGAACAAATCGTCCCAATGACTTCCTGTTTGATCGTGGTTAAGGGCACGCCCAAACAGCTCAGATATCCCTGGGGCAATTGCAGGTGTTTTGGCGATTGGCGGCTGTCTTCAATGATCAATAACTGCCTAGAACGGAACACTTCGCCTGCCAGAGTTCCATGGATTGAGAAGGCCATGTCTTCTAGATTAATGTCAAGGCTGCTAGCCATAATCTGCCCTGTTTCACCATCGCGCAGGGTCACAATTGTCCAATCTGATTGGCTGAGGCGATTGATACCCGAAACGACCTCAGATAAGTAAGCCTTTAAATCAGCGGAATGATATCTCAAAGCGGTTAAGCACTCTAACACCAAGCTGCTGAAGGGAAGGGCTGTGGTATCCGGAGTGCAGGTTGAGGGGTGAAACGGGGCGGACATAGTTTTTCAACTGGGTGAGGATGGGGAAGTTGTTCATTGAGATTGACATCATTCAAAAGTGGTGTTTAAGGTCGCTTCCAGTAAGCTTTCTAAGCTCTGATCATTGTTATATTTCCAACCATTAATAAAAAAAGCGGGCGTTTGCGTCACGCCGCTGGCCATGCCGCTTTCGAGATCGGCCTGCACTTTGGCAACATGGCAATCTGTGGCAATGTCCTGGAGAAACTGATTGACATCTAGAAAAAGGGCGATCGCATATTCCACCAGGACACTATCCGCGAGCTGCATGGGATGTTCAAATAAAAGAGTGTGCATTTCCCAGAACCGATTCTGTGAGGCCGCTGCTTCTGCTGCTTCTGCCGCATGGTGAGCATCAGGATGGAGATGAGACTGGGGAAAATGCCGAAATACAAACCGGAGCCGATTTCCCCATCGCAACTGAACGACCTGGATGATGGGGTAGACAGCCTGGCAGGTAGGGCACTGGTAGTCGCCGTACTGCACCAGCGTCGTTTTTGCGGTAGGGTTGCCCTGACAATGGTCGCGATCGCTCACGGGCAGTGTGAGGCGATCGGGTTCTGGAGGTAAACTCATGGCTAACTCACGAAAGATTTGTAACATCATCTAGACTATGGCGAGCCTGCCAGTAGCCCACACACAAGCCAATACCAATGCCCCATAATAACCACGCCGCAATCAACAGCAGTTTCGCTGGGTCAGGGGCATAGATGGTCGGAAACCAGGTCAAGACGATGCCATCTATCGTACTGGCCGCGATCGAGGCGACTACGGTAGCGTTTAGCAGGTCTGCCCCCCTGACCTGACCTACTGTGGCCAATATCTTGACGAAAAGCCAGGACACTGGCAAGGCCAGTGCAAATAGGGCCAGTAGCCAGGGGCTGTTGTCCACGAACAGAGTCGCTCCCCCCAATCGGATGAACAGCACTCCGGTAAACCAAAACACAATGCCGAGCAGCCAAAATAGGGCCGATTTCATTATCTTTGTTTCTGAAAAGAGTTGAGTCGTCATTTTACTTTACCTCGTCTAGTTCAAGTAACAAATGCCCCAGGGGATCTCCCTGATTAAGTATGACGGTTTGCAGCCGCGTCAAGTACAGAAACAGTTGTGGGGGGCGCGGTGCGCCCCCCCCCACAGAACATAACAAAACCCCAACCCCCGCCCATAGGGGGGGGGGTGGG
>JAYKJC010000779.1:0-2863 GCA_035285885.1 Leptolyngbyaceae cyanobacterium
CCCGCTCGTCAATCAGGCATCGGTCGGTCAGGAGCGTTGTGGAGGTGTTTTCCATTCCTCCGAAAATGAAGTCATCCACGCAGACCTGGGCGTATTTTGGATAGGCGTAGGGATACCCATAGGCGCGGCTGAGAAAATCCATCATGCGGGGCGTTTTGCCCATCGTGCGCCGCGCATCGTCTTCTCGACCTTTCTCGACGTAATAGGTAACGGGTTTGCCCTGCCAGTCATCTCGAAGTTCGGCAAAATCGCCGATGGCAAGGGTCATTAAATAGGTAGGGTGAACTTCGTTTTGGTACCAGTGGTAGGTTGCGGTGTCGCCCTCTTTTTCAACTGAGCGGAGTTCGCCGTTTGAAATGGCGATGAAGTGTTTGGGAACGCGAACTTTGATTTCTGATGAGGCAAGCTGTCCGGGATAGTCAAAGCAGGGAAACCAAAATCGGGAGTCTTCATCTTCGCCCTGGGTCCACACCTGGGTAGGTTTGTCAGGATAATGCTCATCGGGCGCAATGAAGTAGATGCCTCGTTGGGGGTGCTGGACGTGATAGGCGATCGCCACCGCAATGCTTTGATTGGCTACCGTTGCGCGGGTCAGGCGAATGGTCAATTGCTCACCATCATAGTCAAATGGCTGAGGCTCACCCTCAATGGTGATGGCATCAATGTCTAAGCGAACGGCATCCAGAAGGAGCCGGGTAATTCCATCTCGCACCGGGTTGATGTGAATGGTGCAGGTTCCCTCATATCGCTTGTTAGGAATATCAAACTCCAGATCGAGGGCGATGTGTTCAACCTGTCCGGGGCGATCGGGGGTGTAGTGGGGGCGGGCTCCCGGTAACTCGAAGGTTCGACGCCCGTTATTGTCTGTATCGAAGGTATGTATCGCCATTTCACATGAGTTGGAAGACATCGGCATGCGACTGTACTGTGCGTTCGGAATCGCATGCGTGGGAAAGATTGTAGCGCGAAAACCCTGGTAAGGGTGAAGTCTATTATCTGACCAACCGTTCCTTTCGACTCCCTGACTAACCGTTCCCTGAGCGGAGTCGAAGGGAACGGTTAGTCAGAGGCTTCACCCCTACCGTTGAAATCGATGTTTGAGGCGAATCGGATCCCCGTGATCCACAACGTGCCCCTGTTCCAGGAGAATGGCTCCGTCACAATAATCTAATTCGTTCAGCCGATGGGTGACCCAGAGAGCGGTGATGTGCTGAGTCTTGACCAGATTTTGCACCTGTTTGACCAAGTCGATTTGACTGGACGGATCGAGAAGAGCGGTGGGTTCATCTAGAAGTAATACCTGGCAATGACGGGCGATCGCCCCTGCAATGGCAATACGCTGCTTTTGCCCACCGCTCAACGCATAAATCGGTCGCCGCTTCAGATGCAGCAGCTTCACCGCATCCAAGGCCGCATCCACCCGTTGGTGAATCGCCTTCACCGACAACTTTTCTGCCACTAATCCAAACGCCACATCAGCCCCTACTGTCGGCATGACAAGCTGATGATCGGGATTTTGAAACACAAACCCAACAGGCCCAGACACTTGAATGGTACCGTCTTGGGGAGTCAGTAACCCGCTGAGCAACTTCAGCAAAGTGGACTTGCCACTGCCGTTGGTTCCCAGCACCATCCAAAACTCCCCCGCCGGAATTTCTAAGCTACAGGAGTCCAGGACGGTACTTTTAGACGACCACCCAAAGGACAGATCGTGAATGGCGATCGCCGCCTGCGTCATCCGTCTGTCCCCTTAGGTGAGTGCAAAAAATCCAGGAGGCTTCCCTGAAGAGGCCGACGTTCCAGATTTCTCAGAAAGTTGAACCGATGAGATTTCACTGGCCAGCACACACACGGTTTTGCCGCCTTGGTGCTCACACGTCAATTCGAGCGTGACCGAGTTCGCCGATTTCATCGCCTCTGTCACCTGGCTGTAAGCCGCCTTTGCATCACTTTCTTCCTTCTTCTGCACAGAGAGTGCAATTGGAGAACCTTTCAGCGTTATTTCAAGAATGTACATATTTTTCAGAACTCAGACACTAATCAGACACTAATTTGTAAAAGCCGAATCTACGGATGGCCTCATCTATATTATCGGCTGTGACGATATCTATGCATGGATCAATTCGCATCAATATCATTTGTCGAAATCGTAAAAATATACAATTATTAATAAAGAGAGCATTTTTAGTCTGATTAGTCTGACCATGTAGCGAATTCTTTTAGCGGATTTACTCCCATGCCATCCTCCTCTTCTAAGGCACGCCGTAAGGCTCGCCCCAACGCACATCTATATATCGATGGCTACAACATGATTGGAGCCTGGCCGTTCCTGAAGGAATCACGGGATAAATATGGCCTGGAAACTGCCCGCTATGATTTGATTGAGGCGTTGTCAGGATACACAACCTTCCAGGGCTACGAAACGGAAGTCGTGTTCGACGCCCAATTTAGCCAAACCGTAGGCTCTCGCGAATCTATTAATGATTACCTATGGGTGTGCTTCACCGACGCCAATCAAACCGCAGATACCTACATTGAAAAGTCCTGTGCGCGGTTTTATGGCCAAGTGAATGCTCGGCACCACCGACTAATCGTCGCTACCTCCGATCGCGCTCAACAACTCACTGTGGTGGGCTATGGCGCAGAATGGATGTCTGCTAACCAACTGCTCTCGGATATCGAGTGGGCTCAGCGACGCATCACGCATAAGCTCCGCACTGCGCCGAAACCCAACCGACACCGTTTGTCGAATACCCTTGATCCGCTGGTTCAAAAGCGACTTGCTCAAATGCGCTTTGGTATGACGGGAAAGTAAACGCATAGAAGCCAAGGAAACGCAATCAATAGCGTCCCATCATCGTTA
>JAYKJC010000780.1:0-8556 GCA_035285885.1 Leptolyngbyaceae cyanobacterium
GCACTCCAAGAACTTCCATCCCATTTAGCAATTCTATTTACTGTAATTCCTCCTGCAACTGTGAAACTACCTCCAGCATAAAGATTACCATTATTATCAAATGCTAAAGCATTAACACTATTATTTACACCAATATTTACACCAGAACCTAAAGCACTCCAAGAACTTCCATCCCATTTAGCAATTCTATTTACTGTAATTCCTCCTGCAACTGTGAAACTACCTCCAGCATAAAGATTACCATCATTATCAAATGCTAAAGCACTAACAGTACCACCAAAAATACCAGTTGTATTTAAATTATTTGGTAATTCAGGCAATTGTTCATAACTATTAATTGATATATTATTTGTTAAGTAATTAATAGTATTTGAAGATAAATCTAAATTTAATGAATTACCTTGTAAATTATTTATATAGTCTTCTAAATAAATTTGATTGATAACTAAATTATTATTGTCAACATATTCTTTGTTTACTAATTGGTCATTTTCTGTAGGAACCTCACTACATCTAGGTAAATTAGTTAATGAATTTGGTGTTATAGTTAACGCACCGTTGGAAGAAGTTAAATAAACCGACATTATATATTTTATATATATAATATTTTATTAAGGCCCGTTTTTACTTATTTCAAAAGGCAATCCTGTATTAGTAGTTATTACTCCTATTGTTTGATCATTTTCAATATTATCAACAAAAGTATTGTTAACTGATAAGCGAATACTAGAATATGGAATATTAACATTCTTTAATTCAGATATATTAACATTATTTTGGTTTCCAGAAAGACTGTTAAATATGCCTCCTACATATATAGGTCTATCTAAAATTTGGTCATCTAAAATGCTTATAGATAAAATATTTGTGTTTGGTGTAGGTATATTTAAACTAGTTGTATTTCCATCGTTATCAATAGTTATAAAATTATTTGGATATTGATTATTACTATAAACATATAGTAAGTGATTATTTATATCATATGCCATAGCGCTTACATTACCAAATGGTTCATTATTATAAATATTAATTATTGTATTTGCTGAAGTATCAACAATATCTCCAAAATATTGTGTTAATGTTATAGTACAACTACCTGGTCCAGTAATAGTAACTAACCCACTTTCATTAACAGTCGCTACATTTGTATTACTAGAAACATATATAATTGGAGAACTAGAAGTACTTGTTGCATTTAATGGAAAAGATGAATCATTTACAATCTTATTAAATTCCGATTGAACTGTTATTGTATTATTAGAAACATTAATTATACTATTAGCACTAGTATCAACAATATCTCCAAAATATTGTGTTAATGTAATAGTGGAACTTCCTGGTCCTGTAATAGTAACTATCCCACTTTCATTAACAGTCGCTACACTTTCATTACTAGAGTTATATATAATAGGCGAACTAGAAGTACTTGTTGCGTCTAATGGAAAAGGTGGATCACCTAATAATTTATTAAATTCGGATTGAACCGTTATTGTATTACGAGAAACATTAATTATACTTGTTGCACTAGCATCAATTATATCTCCAGAATATTGTGTTAATGTTATAGTACAACTACCTGGTCCAGTAATAGTAACTAACCCACTTTCATTAACAGTCGCTACATTTGTATTACTAGAAACATATATAATTGGAGAACTAATAGTACTTGTTGCATTTAGCAGAAAAGGCGGATCATTTAAAACTTTATTAAATTCAGATTGAACTGTTATAGGTTGAACTTCTATTTCTAATACATTACTATTTAGACTATTTATTACATATAAGTTATTATTTAAAGCTACATCATACGGACCATTTATTAAATTAGATTCAGAATAAATTGAAGCTGACGAATTGGTTAGTATTTTAATAATATTATTATTACCATAATTTGCACAATATAAATTTCCAGCACTATCAAATATAATTCCAATTGGAATATTTAATAAATTATTATTTTCTGGATTGTAAAAATAACTTACTTCACCGTTTAGTGTAATTTCAGAAATTGTTTTGGGTCCTAGATTACTGCAATATAATTTATCATTATAAAAAACTAATTTATTTGGTTGTATTACATTACTGGCTAATGTTACAACATTTTTATTTTGATCTATTTTAATTATTGTATTATTTCCGAAATTACAACAATATAAATTACCTTCAGTATCAAATGCTAAACCTGATGGAGTATTAATTAATCCACCTGATAAATACTCGCTAGGTACCCCATTTTGATCTATTTTTATAATTCTATTTTGAATATCTGCTACATATAAATTCCAGTTACTGTCAAATGCTAAACCATTTGGATCTCCTAAATATACATAGGGTGGTTCATCTGGGCTAAAAAATAAACTTATTAAACCGTTACTATCTATTTGCATTATTTTATTTCCACTTGTACAATAAAAGTTACCATTATTATTATTATAAATAATAAATTTAGAGCTATTTAAATCACTTGCAAATACACTAGCTGACATTATATATATAATTAATATAAAATTATTATGTTAAAAAAATAGGTACCCATTTATTTCCATTCCATTTGGCAAATCCAGGAATAGTTCCATCCCAGCCATCAATAGTATTGAAATCGCCAGATGCATAAATATTTCCTAAATTATCTACTTCTATTTTATTACATATTGATTGTCCTTTTGAATTTCTAAGACCATTACCTAATCCACTCCAAGTTCCATCATCAACATTATATACCGCTATTGAATTAGCATTTATTAATTCATTATTTGCATTTCTTATACCTGTAAAACCACCTCCTACAATTAATCTATTTTGGTATTTATCAAAAAAACATGTTGATAAATTCAACCATCCTGGTTCTGGTCTACCTAAAATACTCCAATTGTTATCTTTTAGACTTACTATATAACCTCCTCCATATAACCCGATTAATACTGCATATATTGTATTATTATTATCAATTGTTATAACTGATGCTCTAATGTCTATTGCTCCACTATTGTTTATATTAATATTGTTCCAATTAGAACCATCCCATTTTGCTATACAACCTGTAGTAATACCTCCTGCCACTGTAAATGAACCTCCTACATATACATCACCTATATTATCATTAACAATACTTGAACATGGACCATTTAGTCCACTTCCAAGAGGAAGTAATTCATTTCCATTCCAAACAGTTATATAATTTAAAGATTTATCATAAATATTAGACCTTGTAAAATTACCACCTATATATATTATATTATCAAAATAACTAGATACATAATTTACTATGGTATTAACTGCACCATTTAATCCATATTCTAACGGAGAAAAATGTTTAACTTGAATATCATTATGTAAAAAATTAGTTGAATTATAAGGTAAAGAAATATTTAATATACCTTCAGGCGGCGTATTATTATATGTACTTAATTCAATTAAATTTATATTTACAACACCAGCAGGACCAGTTGCTCCAGTATTTGATGCGGTACCTGGAATACCTTGTGGACCTTGTGCTCCTGTTGCTCCCATTAGTCCTTGAGGTCCTTGTGCTCCTGTTGCTCCAGTAGGGCCCATAGGTCCTTCTGGACCTTGAATACCTTGAATACCTTGAATACCTTGAATACCTTGAATACCTTGTAAGCCTTGTGTTCCTGTTGCTCCAGTAGGGCCCATAGGTCCTTCTGGTCCTTGAACCCCTTGTATACCTTGCAGGCCTTGTAATCCAATTTCTCCAGTAGGGCCCATAGGTCCTTCTGGTCCTTGAATACCTTGAATACCTTGTAAGCCTTGTGTTCCTATTGCTCCAGTAGGGCCCATAGGTCCTTCTGGACCTTGAATACCTTGAATACCTTGTATACCTTGTAATCCAGTTTCTCCAGTAGGGCCCATAGGTCCTTCTGGACCTTGAATTCCTTGAATTCCTTGTGAACCTTGTAATCCTGTTGCTCCATTATCACCACGGTCTCCTTTTAAACCCATTAATCCTTGTGGTCCAGTATCACCTTGTGGTCCAGTATCACCTTGTGGTCCAGTATCACCTTGTGGTCCAGTATCACCTATTGGTCCTGTATCTCCTATTGGTCCTGTATCTCCTATTGGTCCTGTATCTCCTATTGGTCCTGTATCTCCTATTGGTCCTATTGGTCCAGTATCTCCTTGTGGTCCAGTATCTCCTATTGGTCCTATTGGTCCTGTATCTCCTATTGGTCCTATTGGTCCAGTATCTCCTTGTGGTCCAGTATCTCCTATTGGTCCTTGTTCACCAGTTGGTCCAGTATCTCCTTGATTTGCCATATATATAATTAAATAAAATAAATTTATTTAATTAAATTCACTATAATACCATTAATCGACTAATGCAATTAATTGACTATAATACCAACATTCTTGTCCATTATTAATTCCTTTTATATAAAGTATACCTGTAGTAACCTGAAAATAAGGTGCACCATAAGGAACAGTTGAAATATCGGGTAATATTTCTATATTTGTTATATAATTAATTTGTCCAGGATTACCTTGTGGTCCAGTAGGTCCTATACTACCTTGTGGTCCGGTTACACCTTGAATTCCTTGTGGCCCAGGGTTACCTTGCGAACCTGTATTTCCTAAATTTCCTTGTGGTCCGGTTACGCCTTGAATTCCTTGTAGTCCAGGGTTACCTTGCGAACCTGTATTTCCTAAATTTCCTTGTGGTCCGGTTACGCCTTGAATTCCTTGTGGTCCAGGATTACCTTGTGAACCTGTATTTCCTATAATACCTTGTGGTCCGGTTACACCTTGAATTCCTTGTGGTCCAGGATTACCTTGTGGACCGGTTACACCTTGATTACCTTGTGAACCAGTAGGTCCTAAACTTCCTTGTGGTCCAGTTACACCAGTAGGTCCTGTACTGCCTTCACTAATAGGCTGTCCATTAACAAGTAAATTTCCAGACACATTAGTCATATAAACTAATTGATTATGCATATTATATATAAATATTATATTTTATTATATATTGAAAATGTATACATTACATTTGATATATAAAATATATTTTTATCTTCTACGTGTTTTATTATTGACTATTTTTTTTCTTTTTGTATAACGAAATTTTGAAGATATGAATTGTTTAATAGTTTCTTTTTGATTTAACATTATATCTACAATATTTTGAAAATATGAGCGAAATTGTGGACGCATTTTTTTCAAATTATCTACACAAACCCATTTAATTTCTGCTTTTTCAAATATTTTTGTCGTTTTAAATACTTTTGGTGGTAATCTCTTTTGTAAAAAACGTTGATTATTATTATAATAATGTGGCAACCACTCATTATATTTAAATGGAAAAATATGCATACGATACGTTTTATGTCCGTCAGTTTTATAATCAATATTATAAGTACCGTATTTGCGCAACATTTTACGGATGTCAGTATCGTTACCTAAAAAACCTGTAAATTCTTCACCTGCTTCTCTAATAGCAGTTTCTAAAAACGATTCGTTATTATCGGTACCTCCTCCAAAATCAGAAAATCCAGGAGCAGAATCCTCATATTTTCCTTCTTTTCCAAATAAAAAATATAGTTTTCCATTATGTATAGTTGTCGGTAATATACCTGCACCCATTATAATAAATAATAATATTTAAAATTTATGTAATAGTATAATTGATTGGATTTGAATAATTTAAAATACCACGATAACTTTGATTTATTTCTGGACTAAAGTTGCCATTATATAAATTTACAACTTTTACTGCATAATTTCCAGCGGTTGCATTTAAAGGAACAACAAACGATAAATTATAAGAACTATAATAAGTTACTGGTAAATATCCTAATTTGCCAAATTGAATAAATGTAGTTCCGTTAGGTAAAAAATTTGTACCATTAACATAAACAATTGAATATTTTCCTGCTACACTTGTTGTAATAGATAAACTTAATAAATTTGGTGTAAAACTTGGATAAAACCCGTTTTGAAGTTGACGACATTTTCTTGTGCTTTTAGGTCTAACAGATGTAGTTACTATTGATGAATAAAATTGTGCTGATAAATAAGCATTTGATTGAGGATTTGTTCCATAACCTTTTCCAGCACAGGACATCTATATTAATAGATTATTTTATATTGTCAAACTTTCTTTTAAATATAAAATCAGTTAAATAAATAATATAAGATCTATCAAGTATTGTTTCATCATATGCCAATATGAAACGTGGTTTTTCTTCATTAGATTTTAATTTAATTATAGCTAATATCTCTTTTTTGTCATGAGTTTCATAAATTATATTATATATTGACGCTTCTCTAGAAGCTGTATTATATTTTTTACAATTTTTCATTATTTTTTTGAAATCTAATGTTTTTTGACCATCCTTATTTAGAGCAACGCGTATTTTAAATGCCGAGTTATTCAACAAAAAAATACGAGTGCTTTCTCCTAAAAGGAGAATAAACTAAATTCTATATAATGGGTTTGACATCTGCTTACTTTGCGGTAGATAAGCAAATTCCCATCTAATGTTATTTCATTTACTACCTTAATGAAACAACTATTTATTTTTTTGCCTGTTTTTTAGGTTTCTTAACCTTTTCTGATTTTATTACTTTTCTTATAATAATAATATCTTTATTATTAGTTGTATTTTCATAACCAAAATATCTTTCAAATCTTCTAAAAATATTTTCTTGTTCCAAATTTCTAATAATAGTAATATCGGCGTATTTAATAGACATAATAATAACTTATAAATTGTACTCTTTAAATTAATATTAAAATTGAAATAAAAATACTTAAATATAAAATATGATAAATATAATTAGAAGAATGCCGAGTAAACTCAATACTATTAATGAAGAAGAACAATCAAATATAGATGAAAATTTTAGCGGGGTCGAAGTAGACTTTTTGCAATCAGAAATGCTTCTTATTAGCAATAAAATTGCTCAAGAATTATATACATTAAAATCATATTCATTTTCAGCTAATCATATTTTACATTGTAATTTTAATGCTTCTTTTATGAATAAAAATTTTGAGGAACAAGAGCTAATTGAAGAACAATTGGACAGATTTGTACATCAATATACAAAAATAAAAGAATATTTCAAAAAGGGAAGAGAAATTCGCTATCATAAAGAACAAAAAGAAAAAGAAAAAATGAACGAATTAAGATATGCAAGAAATGTTTTAGCGCAATTAGGCATTGATGTCTCGCAAGAGTAATAGTTTACACAGGACCAAAATCATTTTCACGTTCACGAATTTTACCTTTAATTTTCTCTCGAGCTAATTGATAGACAGAATAAGCGAAAAATATTCCAACTGTTGCGCCTACTACAACTTGTGAAATAGAATGATAATCAAATTTTACTCTTTGATAACAAATTAATAGAGAGAAAACTACATATAAGTATAATAAATTTGTATGTTTTAATGATAAATAAATAAAGGTGGTCATGAAAAAAACGGCCTGCGAATGACCAGAAGGCATACCATAAATATCAAACGGAAACCCATTTTGGAAAAAATAATCTTTTGCATGTGTCGTCATTAATTTTATTTTTTTACTATCAAACATAGGTCTGGGTTCTTGAATAATTCCTTTAAAAATCAGATTTAAAACTGCACTAGCAAATAAACCAATATTGAAATAAAAAAATAAATTTTTATGATCCCATAATAAATACCAGGAGAGAAATATTAATAATAATGGACCATAACCACCTAATTCATATAATATACTCATTTATATTATATGATATGATATTTATTTCTTCTTTAATCTCCCGATAACATCATTCGGGTTAAAGTTCCGTCTTTCTCTAAAACTTCAATTAAAATATAACATCCATCGTGATCTAGACTATATTCAGGATATTTTTTATGAATATCAACCATATTATAACTATTTAATTCAACACCAACTTTATCCAATACTAATTTATACATCTCATCATCAGAAATATTTAAATACTTTTGTATACCGCCAATTCCATATTCACAAAGGACATCAAAAGACGCAACTCTAATGCGTTTTTTATTAAATTCTTCTACAAATTTATCAATAGATTCGCTATTAGCTATACGTTTAATTAATAATAAATCAACTTTTTGATTTGGTTCATATTTTTCCAAATCTTCAATTGAACATGCTAACACAAATTTACTTTCTCTATGTTCGTCTATTCCATATTCATGACAATTCCAACAAAAAAACATAGGATGATATTCCACATAATCTTTATAATCTATTCTATCTTTATTTGAACATATTGGACAAAATGCTTCATCATTAAATTCGGCTAGTGTAATCTGCATAATAAATTATATAATAGTTATTTACACCCTTGAAGATTTAAAATGGCACCTTGAAGGTTGGACACAATCAATTCCATGTAAATTTTGGTTAGGCTTACTAATTGTAAGGGTTGATTAAACCGATTTCTTCATCCAGAATAATACTGGTAAATCCCTGAAATGTCCAAATGAGAATACACCCAAGGACATATAAACATATGTAGTATCTTTAAGTAGTTTTTTCTAAAACACTTTAAAGGTGCGGTTTTAAATCTTCAAGGGTT
>JAYKJC010000781.1:0-11754 GCA_035285885.1 Leptolyngbyaceae cyanobacterium
TGACGACACCTGAGGTTGCGACGTAATCGCTGCCTGAATTAGCAGTCTCATCCGCTGTGGAATAGTTAACCGTGACCGGAGAAGCACTAGCAGAGGAGAGACTGACTGTAAACGTGACGCGTTCATCTCCTTCGATGACCGACACATTATTAATGGAAAGTGTCGGTATCAACGGGTCTCTATCAATGGGTGAGTCATCAGGAGGAGACGTCATGCTCTCATGAATCAGATAAATCGGTTCAGTAACATCACTTACTGGTAAGCCTTGATTATCAATAATAGAAGCAGTAAACCCTAAAGGCAGAGTGGCATCGCCCAAAAACCTGGGTAAGCTACTCCCTGGAGCTCCTGTTACGTTGCCCCCCGGCGCTCCAAAGTCAAATAAACTCGTAATAGTTTGCACCGTTCCATCTAGCACCACATCTTTCGTCTGAACCTGGATCGCATTATTGGCGGGGAACGGAGAATTGATAAACGAAGTCGAGAGATCAATAAGATTACCGTTGATATCTGTATATTCGAAAGGTTGAATAAACCCTTTCACGAGGGTAATACGGGCAACATCTCCTGGATTACCCGAAACCAACACTTGTATATCGTTCTCGCTGTAAGTGCCAGAACCGCCTTCCACAAGGCCATTTACGCTTAAATTGAGAGTTTGGTTGAAACCGACCTGAGATGCAACAGCAACCGCGCCAGCCTGGGAGCCATCACTGATAAACTCTCCGACTGCCTCAGTTCCATCAGTAAATAAGATGTGAACCTTAGCACTCAGCAACTCTGCGCCAGAAACCCCTCCGATGTCCCATCCCTTTCCATTGACTTGCAATCGAGGATCATTGCCGTCGATGTCAACAGGTTGTTGAGGCAACCCTCTAATAGAATTGGGATCCATGTCCACACCAAATTCGATCACCTCTCCTGGTTCGTAACCGTTATTGAGAGTTGAATCAAAGGTCAGTAGCATACCTTCGTAGCCACTGGCACCGCCAACACCGTAGAATGGCTCAATGACATTCGGATCATTCTTGTTAAACGCAGGTTCGTAGGCACCAGAAAAACCCGTATCTTTAAACACCAACCCACGAGCGACCGTATCACCCGCTAAGCCTTGAGGGTCAAAAACGGTGTCAGGGAAAAGGGCTTCGGTCACATCAATATAAATCGCAGCGATACGCTTATCGCCCGTATTCGTCACTTGAAATGAGCCAGGCTCAAAATTTGATTCTTGAACGTTACCACTATTTTTTGTAATCGTAACGATGGCAGACCCAATCTGATTCTCAACTACTGGATCAACGGGTTCAATATTAGAAAATGCAGAAATCATAGTTGAACAAGTAGTACCAAATCGACAAGAAGCACCAGTTAATAATGGACTGGAGTTTATTGCCCTCTTCTTCTTAAAAGTCTCGATTTGTCTCTTGAAGACACAGAGCAAGTCACAAAGCTAAGCGCCGTCAAATATTGTAAGGGCAAAGACGCCATTCTCCAGAGATAGCCACTGCGAATCATGTGCAACCTTTCGAGTTTTTAAGGTAAAGAGGGCTGATCAAGACAAATAAATTCTAACAAAAAGAGCAAGTAGTAAAATCAGAAATCGAAGTTGCTTCTACTGAGATCATTTGCATTAATGCCCTTGATAAGGACTTCGGTTTGACCGTAGATAATGAGAGTATTTTGATTCATGTCCTGAATCATTAAATCACGCAGAGATGCGGCTCCTTTGAAGCGAAAGATATCCATTTTTTCGTCAAATTGTCTTACAACATTTGCTCCATCTCTCTTACCAAAAATTGCAATATCTTCTCCACGTCCAAACACAAGAACATCATTCCCTTTTCCTGCTTTATAGATGCCGTCACCACTACCACCGACGAGCTTATCGTCACCTCCGCCCCCAATCAAATTGTCATCATCCGCTCCACCCACTAATTTATCGTTACCACTGCCGCCTTTTAGCTTATCATCCCCCGATCTTCCCCGCAGAACATCTCGATTCCCCTTACCGAGGAGGACATCGTCAAAATCACTCCCCGTTAATCTATCTCTGCGTCTACCCCCGACAAGTCGGAGTCCAGAATCACTTGGAGGATTTGGAGGATTGGACGGTGAATCATTATCTAGAATCGTTGCTGTGGCCGCAGCATCTGCGAGATTAGCACCCGATGCATTACTCAGGTTGAGGATGAACGTCTCATTCACCTCATCGATCGCGTCATCGGTAATATCGATGGTGATAACTTGACTGGTTTGACCCACAGCAAACGTAAGACTCCCGGTCTTCGCTGTGTAATCGCTGCCGGCGATCGCCGTCCCGTTGGCTGTCGCATAATCGACCGTCACCGTATTGCTGGCGGCTTGAGAGAGCGTAGCCGTGAAGGTTGCTGTACCTGCACCCTCGTTTACAACGATGTCACCAATCGATAAGTCTGGAGTTGGAGGTTGAGGCACTGAAAGAATTTCAATTGCCTTTAAGGCAGGATTCTCAACACCATTTAGAAACTCAAGATTCAGGGTGCCATCAGTGACAATCAGTGTGTGAGACACCATGAAGGCTGTGTCAATTTTTCCACCTGCGTCTGCAAATGGATCAATATCATCAAAAACAGTAGGTACCGAACCTTCAACTTCGACATCAAATACACGCTGCCCAGCAGAATTAATCCCGTTAAAAGTTTCAGCAAAGTAAAGTCGCACCTCAACTTCATCCCCGATATCAACAGGGAAGGCCCACTGCATCGTAGGTGCAGACTGCGGATCAAAGCGCTCGGATTGAAATAGACTTGCCACCAAAGCACTTGCCGGTAAGCTGGGGCTAGTCAGATTAATGGATCGCTTGATCGTTTGAACATTACCACCACCAGCACCCACCCGATAAATAGAGGGATTGGCAGCCGTATCTCCACCCCAAGCAAGAGAAGAACCATCCGCAGCAGCAACCCCACTACCCCCTACATTCACCCGATAGAGCGCACTGGGACTGCCTTCGTTATCAGTTATATCTAAGGTCGTTGACCCTGTGGCAAAGCCTGCTGCAGATGCAGTAATCGTTGAGGTTTGTGTCCCGTCAATCACATTATCATCCACCGCAGTAACCGCGAACGTCGCTGAAGCTTGTCCGGCGGGAATCTGAACTGTAGCTGGAACAATAGCTTCACTAGTATCGCTGCTGGCTAAGGTGACAACTAAGGGCGCACTCGTGTCACCTGCCCTCGTAACTGTCGCTGTCGCACTGCCCCCATTCTCAGAAATGCTCGTGGGAACAATCGCTAACGTCAGCTCCGGTGATGACGATGCAATAATTTCAATATTGTCAAACGTTGCAGCAAACGTATTCGCCTGACCGACATCTGCATTGGTGGAGAACAGACCCACGGCCAAGCCCGTCGCACTTGAGTCACCCGGTGCAATGTAGTTTCCTTTAATCGCATCCAGAACTTTTGTGCCCGATAAATTAATGGCACTGCCCGTCACAGTCACATTACCGCTACTAGCCGTCTGGTAAGTCACCTTTGGGGTCGCCGTTCCCGCCGTAGGGTTAATCTCCAGTTCAAAGAAAATCTTCTGCTCAAGATTGACATCAGTAATTAGGTCATTGGCTTGAATAACAGAGCTAGCCACCACAGCATCGTTATTTTCTAGCAACAGCTTAATTTCACCTGCGGGGTCAGGGGTTGCCACAATTTTGAGGTAATTACTCTGATCTCCTGTGCCGATATAACCTCCGATTTGCTGGCCAGGGTCGTTAAAGGTTGTATTTGGCTCCCCCGCAGGATTGACGATAGTCCAGATAATCTTGAAAGTTTCAACAGAGGGATCAATCATTAACCCAGTATGAAACAGGTACTCTGCGTCATTATTATTCGTCAGCGGATTCCCCTCAGCGACATTTTCCACAACAATCGTGCCGCCACCTGAAGCCGTAATAAACTTAACGTTACCTAAATCCAGAGCTTGCTCATAATCTGTGGAGCCATTCACCATCACCCCAGTCAGACCCGCTGCATATCCGCTAGGCCCAGGTAAGTTACCATCTAAATCCTCATCAAAGTCCCAGAGCAGCGTTTGCCCCGAAGTAAGCGTGAGGCCACGACCATTATTCGCATCACGGATAAAGGGGTCCGAAATATTATCGATACCATCATTATCAAAGTCCAGATCCGGACCAATGACCAAACTTGTAGGCTCAAACACCTGAATTTCTGAAGCACCCTGTAGCATTGCAATCCAGAGAGTACCATTGGGTCCCTGAGTAATATCCAAAGCCGAAGAAAGGCCACTTGGATTTGAAAATGTATATACACCGTTTGCAGCAAGAACTTCATCATCAGCCGTACCTAAGTCGCCATCGGCTCCTGGATCGATTAATGCTTCTGTTGCCGTTCCATTCGCATTGAGCTTAATCGCTGTTACTTTACCAGATAGGTCAACGACAATCAGCGCTCCGTCGAGGGCTCCATCAAAGGCTGCGCCACCTGAGTCATACTCAATAATTCCATTCGTTGATGCAAATCCACTACCCAAAACCGCCAGAGGCTCAACCAAAGGAGCAATGCCTGTAGTGTCAGCATTTTTTCTCTGTACTCGAATACCGGATTTCGCCAAGCGATTAGGATCAGCCGTAAATTTACTTGGATCAATCAAAAATCCATTTTGGATGTTGACAGAGCTTGGAACCAACGAGGAGATGTCGGCAACGGTATTAGTAGTTAGAGTTGAATCGGGCAGTGGATCGTCTGGATCGTTGTTGTTCAGAGTATTGCCATAAACAATCCACTCTAAATCCTGATTCGAACGCACAGGGTTGGGATGGCCATAATAGCCTCCATCTTCCAGTTTAAAGACGGGTTCATCATCCCCAACGCCCGCCGTAATGGGGGTATTTGTTGCCTCTCCTGCGCCAGCTTGACCAGTAGTAATTCCATTCTCATCTAATGGAGATCCGCCTTTATTCCCGTTAGAGCCATTATCTACCGTGTAGATACCATTGGCTGTTTTCACCAAGTCGTAGTTATTCCGAAGACCATCAGCAAAAATTCGTAGAGGAGCATCCGCAGGCAGAATAGCCTGGTTGAGACCATCATTGCCGCCCCATGGTCCTGCCACATCTAGACCGTTCGCATCTTCTCGAACCCCATTGTTAGGAACATTTGGGTCATCTAGCGTCGGTAAGTCATAAATATACTGACGAGCTGCTCCATTCTGTCCCCCGTTCGGATCGGTCAGAACAGGACGACTGTTCACATCCGTCAAGTTAATTTCGAGAACCGCGCCAGATAAAACATACTCAGCCGTGTAACCAAACAAGCCCGAGGGAGCCCCATTGTTGGTATTGCCTCCAACATTTACATAGAGCTTGGTTCCATCATCGCTCAGCACCAAACCGTTCAAAGAATGGCTTTCTTCAGAGCGAGGTAGACCTCGAATGATATCAACAGCGTTCCAGCTACTTCCATTCTTCGTCACGCGGGTAATGACACCAGAGTTTGTATCTAAGCCAGAGTCTTGATCAAATGCTCGTCGTGGATCGGCTGAAGAAATGTAGAGCACTGGATTCTGGGCCGTTCCACCAACAACCAAACCCGTGACTAATCGATTAACTTCTTGGTTATTTGGTGTTCCATCATCATCATGGTTCTGGATAGATTGCACTACACCAGCACCATTCGCCAGAAGGAGTACTTCTTGGTTAGCGGCAAAATAATCACCATTCTGGTCTTGAGAAACAGTAAAAGCACTGACCTTCCCTGTAAGTTCAGTGACATAAAGCCGCCCATCTGGTCCAAATTGGATGGAAGTCGGTCTGAAATTCGCAGTCCCGTCGTTGATGGCACCAATTTGTGCAAAATTAAGAGTAGGCATAATCTCAATGGTTTAAGAGCGAAAGTGTTGCAAAAATACAGAGAAAAGTCGAATACTTTACCAAAAAAAGACAATGAAAAGACCCAAATTATGATTCAATTCTTTATCATAGAAGAATAAAAAAGACTCTGCAAAAGATGGAACATACTTCTAATTCCATGAATATACTGTTCACATAATACATAGGCTTTACACTAACTCGTCAATCAGATTCATCAATTTATTTTTAAGTTTTTCATAAATGTGAAAACTTCGATAAAGTTTGAAGCAGCGTCCTATATCTCCAACACAAATTTATTTCTTTGATGAGTTTTTATGTAACCGTTCTCTGAGCAGAGTCAAAAGGGACTTTATGAATTGGTTTTGGCTTTCTTCCTTCGGGAGAGGCAATGTGTCCGCGATAGCGTTGCGAAGCAAAACGACTTCGCTCAGCTAGCATGACTTCTGGAACGGTTACGTTTTTATCTAGTCTTCTCATTCACCTGATCATTTAGCGTTTAGATTAAAGAGGTTTCAATCACGTGGCAACATGAAGATTTGAAATGAATATTTGACATTTCAATTATCTATCAAAAGTCAATTTTTCCGAAGAAATCAGGAAATCATTTCTAGAGAAAGATATTCGTATAGTTCACAATCAAATGATCTGTAGCGTGTTTACCTTAATTTAGATGAAGACCCAACTTGAGCCATTTAGGAATTTAGTTATTATCTATATAGTTTAAGGTAATCATGCATGGAATCACTTATTGGCCAAATTCCTAATCAGCTAATTATATACAGTAAAAAAACTCATAAGACCACTTGTTATATATGCTCAAACATCAATTGTAGGGAACAGAAGTTCTTTATAAAACCTGACGAGTTTGGATAACAGGCTCTTAGCTAAACATGCTTCTGAATTCTCTCACAAACCAATAACAGCATTTAGCCGCTGTTACTGAAGTAAGCTAATCCTTCAAGTTCACGCTCAAGGGGACAGGAGTTCACTCGAAGGTTTAATCAACACCCATGATTCGTATAAACACTCACACACAGTCCATTCCCATTAAACGTTATCATTCCATCACTCAGTGCGTGCATCCAAGGAAACTTGATGCCAGCTTCACAGACATGAAATTTTAAAGTATGTTCCCTCCTCACTTTCTATGATTCTTGCTCCTCTCGGAAAAAAGGGCGTTGTTGATTCGAGGACTGATGTGCTAAAGATAATAGCCTTGCAGCATGGTTCTGCCCTATCGCAGCCATGCCACACGGCCATCGTAAACACCTTAGGGACGTGCGCAAACTAAAGAACAACCTCACAGGGTTGTCTTGCACTTGCTCTCATTCTTGTGACGTGAAGTAAGACATGCTACTAACTTCCTGCAAAATCTTCTGTCAGCAAGAGAAAAGGACGTGATAGATTGCTCTCACGATTGTTCAAGCGTGATTTTTCCAATGGCGTGCCCCGACTCTAGGCGTGCATGAGCATCCGCCACCTCTGAAAATGTAAACGTCTTTTCATCGAGAAGCGGACGGAGGTGTCCGTCTTCAACAAGCGTTGCGACTTTGGACAAAATCTCTCCATGGTATGCACGGTTATTGCCGTGGAGTAGCGGAATCAACATAAAGACCAGGTGAAGTGACAAACCTTTTGCATGAAGTAAGGATAAATCTTGCCGCGATCGCGACACCAGCGAAACAACCCTTCCATTCAACCTTGCTGCCATAAACGCATTCTGTAAATTGTCATTGCCAACGGCATCGAACACAATATCGAAACCTTGACCATCCGTATACTCTGCCACCAGTTCTTCAACAGGCGTCTGCCGATAGTTGATGGTGACATCGGCCCCTAGCTGACGGGCGATCGCCGCTTTCTCATCACTAGAAACCAGGGCGTAAACTTTAGCTCCGGCCCATTTCGCCAACTGTACGGCAATGTGTCCCACGCCCCCCGTTGCTCCATACACCAACACAGTGTTTCCTGATTGAACCTGAGCGCGATCGACCAGTCCTTCCCAGGCGGTAATTGACACAAGAGGTAACGCAGCCGCTTCCCTCATGCTGATCGATGCGGGCTTGTGAGCCACGCAATCGGCGTCAGCAAGCATGTAATCTGCTAATGCACCGCCCGTTCCCAGCACACCTCCTGCACAGGCATAGACCTCATCACCGATGCTGAATTGATCAACACCGTCACCTACAGCCTCTATGACGCCAGCAACATCACCATGCAGCACAGCGGGAAATGCTGGCGCAATTTCTGCCACGGCTCCTGAGCGAATCTTTACATCGACAGGATTGACGCTTGTTGCGGCAACCCGAATCAACACATGTCCCGGAATAACTTCAGGGGTGGGTAATTCGACGGAATGAAACACGGAGGGTTCACCAAAACTTTCAATTGCCCATGCTTTCATAACTGCTTGATCTCCAAAACGCTATGATTATTACGTAACATCAAGGAAAATATGTTCGGAAGGATTTACTCGAACGTGTATCAGTTACCCTTTGGTAAGTCGCCATGGTCAATTCAGTTCCAAATCATTCCGAAACCCAGTACTCTTCGCAACCTGCGCTTGATCGCATTGCCAAAATGGGCATTTTTGATACGAGCTGTGAGGGACATCAAATCTTGTCAAAGATTGCAACTAAATGGGCAATTCTGATTATTTATGCTCTCACTCAGGGAAAAAAGCGCTACAGAGATCTCAATGAGCAGATTGTTGGTGTCTCACCCAAAATGTTGGTGCAAACTTTGCGGAACTTAGAGCGGTCAGGATTGATCAGGCGTGACATTTTCCCCAGCGTTCCTCCCCGTGTTGATTATTCACTCACCCCCCTTGGAGAATCGTTGGCAGAACCGCTGGCCATCTTGGGTGAATGGGCCTATCAACATATCCCCGATGTCAATGCCGCCACTGAAAAGTATGATAACACCCCTCAAGCCTCTGATTTTTGGGAGCCGAAGTAACGACTTCTGCCTCACCGTCTCGTATTCTGCTTCACAGTCTCATCGCTAGAGCTTGAAAAATTGAGTAAGTTACCCGTGTAGTAGGGGCATGTCATCTATTGGTAACAACTTAAGAAGCTATTCCTTGCCCATCGTTTCGTTCGCCCCTTACCCCCAACCCCTCTCCCAAGCCTAGGGTCTGTTTTAAAAGTTGTTTTTTCGTGCGCAAAGCGCACGAAAAAACAACCCTTTCAGCTAGTTTTAAAACACGCCCTAGGCTACTAAATACATATAAGTTCTGAAACCCTTGCTGCTCAAGCTGTCCCCTCATCCCCCAACCCCTTCTCCCAGAACGGGAGAAGGGGAGCCGGAAAACCTGATCTGGCTTCCCCCTCGCCCATTTTTGGGCGAGGGGGATTGAGGGGGTGAGGGCCAAGATGTGTGTACTTAGTAGCCAAGCCTAGGAGAGGGGAGCTATGCTTCTTAAGCGTTGCTGAATTTGGGGATGAACCGAAAAAGTGCGGTTCCAAACGACCGACTGTAGGGGCGTACGGCCTACGTCCTTACGCAAATCATTCCTCAAATCAGCAACACCCCTATTCGTAGCATAAATTTTGGGCTAGTCACGACTTGGCAAACTTCTCCAATTACAGCGCTATGCGCGTTGGTTAAGTACAGCTGTACGACGAAGAAAAGAGGGTTTTGGGTACGCGGTGCGTGCCCAAAACCCTCTTTTCTTCGTAAACGGTGCCAAGCCAGGGTTAGTCCCGTATGCTCTCGCCCCCAAAAATTACCCACAAGGGTACTGCTAGGAGGACAGACAATTGCGTAGATTTGATTTGAATCAAATTTGTTCTGAAATCCTCTCTCAACTGCTGAGTAAAGGATTAACCAGTCTTTCACCAGAAGGAGATACCCATGACTGATCGTCGTCAGGAGTCTTATGCCGTCCGTGTTGAAGCGGCAGAGCTAGCCAGAAGTCGCGAGTACCCTACTCACAAAGCCAACGGAGATGAAGAGCGCTACGCTGGCGACCAGTACTTTATGTCGTTTACCAAAGGATTGCCCCACAACCCAGACACCGGTTTATTGCAAGAAGCGCAAGATTTCGTCGAGTTTCGCCGCGCTATTGACGATGGCTTCATTGATCCATTTTCTGATCGCGTTCGTCACGGTGCCAAGTTTGAAGTCGTTGGAAATGCCGTTCAGCCTGTTCTGGCTCCACCCAATAACTTTAGACAGTGGGAAGCCCCGACAGCGGGCCTCGTCTATGAACTCCAGGGACCCGATGCCCAAGCTGTTACGATGGCTCCAGCTCCGCCTTTGCTAAGTGCTCCTGGCGTAGCCAATCCAGAGCTAATTCTTGAGATGGCTGAGGTCTATGAGTTAGCCATCCTGCGCGATAAGCCATTGAACAGCTTCGAAACAGGTCAGAACGATGCAGATATTTTGGCATCGATCAATCGCCTCAATGCTCTGGAGTACATCACCCAGTACTCAGAGCAAACTGGACGCCCCAGGATACTCGACGACGGTAACGTCTTTAGTGAACAAACGGCTTTCCGTGGATCATCACCAGGCGTAGAAGTTGGACCTTACCTTTCTCAGTTTCTCTGGATTGGCAATGCGGATGTCAATGGGAAAGGAAACATTGCAGATGGCCAGATCACCTACGGTGTGCTTAACATTGACCAACGCGTACCCATCGCGGAACCTGGCACCGACTATATGATCTCCATGCCCGACAATGTGGCGGTTCAGCGAGGATTGCGCCCTGCTCAAGAAGGATACGATAAAGAGCCCAGTGGTCGTCCTAAGCGTCGATTTATTTCAACGCCACGTGACCTGGCCACCTATGTCCACTACGATGCGCTGTATGAGGCTTACCTCAATGCTGCGATTATCTTACTGGGCATGAGAACCCCGTTTGATCCTGCGTTTGATCACCTCTCTGGTGTAGGCCAGGCAGCTGGGGATGGCGCAACTCGGCGAAATGCAGGCGGCTTTGCCCTCTATGGGGGACCCCACATTTTGAACCTGGTGACTGAAGTGTCAACCCGTGGACTGAAGGCGGTTCGCTTCCAGAAGTTCAACAACCACATTCGTCTACGCCCAGAAGCTCTGGCGGCACGAATGGAGTTGATGCGCTTAGTTGATGATGCATGTACAATCCCAGCGGAACAGGTTCCTCCGGCTCTGAAGTGTGATATTCGACTTTTCCGTGAGAAGTTGAAGCCCACGTTGAGTGCGATCGCCGCTGGCCCTGGTAAGGGAACCCATTTCTTACCCATGGCCTTCCCTGAGGGCTCACCTATGCACCCTGCCTATGGTGCAGGTCACGCAACAGTCGCAGGCGCATGTGTCACCATTCTAAAGGCGTTCTTTGATACTAGTGCTGTCTTGGCTGAAGGGCCTGGAGGCGGAGTATTCAAGCGCTATGAAAGCGGTGATACTCCCATCGCTTACCGTGCCCCTGACCTGGCAAATTCATCTGATCCTCTTGTCGCCTATACTCCAGACAAGTTCCTGACATTAGAGGGTGAGTTGAACAAGCTGGCCGCCAACATCTCCATCGGTCGTGATATGGCTGGTGTTCACTACCACAGCGACTATTATGACAGCGTCCGCATGGGTGAGGAAATTGCTCTGGGCATTCTGGAAGAACAGGCATTGACGTATCTTACTGATCCGTATGTGCTATCCGTTCCTACCTTTGATGGTGATGTTGTTAGGATTGGTCGCCGATGATAAATCAGATCCCTCGCCGTCCGCCACGGATACAACCGCCCCTGCGGAGGCGATCGGCGGCTTGCTCCTCCTCAGGACAAGTGATGCAGTGCGCTCCTCCAGTTGTGAAGCCCAAACCTCCTATTGGAGGGAGCTTCCCAATCTCGCAACCTCAGCGAAGTGAGTATGAGGATGTTCCACCCGAGCTAAAAAAGCTTTTCAAG
>JAYKJC010000782.1:0-12158 GCA_035285885.1 Leptolyngbyaceae cyanobacterium
CATAAAAAAGACCGATCGGTTTCTAGGATAATACCTCATTTTGAGGATCACTACACGTCCTCAGATTTAAGGATTCGCAGGTTAACGATATGGCGATCGCAGGAGCGAATAGCCATTCGCCCTTACACCCAAAACCTAAATACTAAAGAGTTTCCCGTTCATCAGCAAGTCACTGATATCGTCTGCGTCGAGTGGCTTCGAAAATAAATAGCCCTGCCCATATCCACAGTTAAATTCCGTTAGTAATTCTCTTTGTTTCTGGGTTTCTAGACCTTCGGCAACGACATCCATTCCTAACGTGTGACCTAATGTAATGATGGTTCTGACAATTTCATAATCTTCCTGACTTTTTTCCATTTGGCCAATAAAGGATTTATCAACTTTTAGATAGTCAATTGGGAATCGATGAAGATAGCTTAATGATGAATATCCAGTTCCGAAATCATCAATTGCTAATTTCAATCCTAATTCTTTGAGATGAAGCATTAAATCAATCGCTGCCTTTACATCACTCATTAGCATCGTCTCAGTAATTTCGACTCTAATTTTCTCATTAGAGACATTAACGTCTGATAGTGCTTTAGAGAGATGCTCAATTAAATCAGATTGTCCTACCTGACGACCTGATAAATTAATGCTCATCGTTAAATGTGATAGTTGAGGAAAATTCGTGTGCCATTGCTCAAGTTGACGACACGCCTCTCTAAAAATCCAAAAACCAAGGGGAATGATTAAGCCACTTTCTTCTGCAATTGGAATAAATGACTGAGGGGAAATAATTCCGCGTTTGTGATGTCTCCACCGGACTAAGGCTTCAAATCCTGATAACTGTCCGCTTTGCAAAGAAAAAATCGGTTGATAGTGAAGGAAAAAGGTTTTCTCATCAATGGCTTTACGAAGTTCACTCTCCATTTCTAACCGATTCGTAGCTTCTTGATGCATTCCCGCTGCAAAGACTTCGTAGCGATCGCGCCCTAAACTCTTCGCGCGATACATGGCCGTGTGCGCATCCCGAAGCAAATCATCAGCCGTGTAATTCAAATGAGCAGTTGTAAACGCAACACCTAGGCTTGCTTTTATCACAATTGACTGATTTTCTGTTTCAATGGGTGTTTCAACACTTGTTCGAATTTTTTGAATGAGTTCAGATACATCATCTTGATCATGGTGCTCAAGAAAAATTGCAAACTCATCGCCTCCAACTCTGGCAATCTGAGAGGGAAATGGCAGTTGGGCATCGATTCGCCTAACAATGTCTTGTAAGATTCTATCTCCGACTTGGTGCCCGAGGCTTTCATTCACAAACTTGAAATGATCGAGATCAAAAAAGATAACCGTAATTGTTTCTTTTAGATGATTTTGGTTTGCATGCTCCAGACTTGATTGAAGTTGCTTGAGGAAGCCTTTTCGGTTCAACAACCCTGTTAAAGAGTCCCTTAAGGAGAGATGCTGAATTTTTGAATTCAGAACCAGCCCTATACACAACACAAATCCAGTCGTGGGCTCAAAGACTGGAATCCAACCCATGGAGTTAAACGCAACTATCCCCGATACAAATATCGTTGATAGACTCAAAGAACTAAAAAGAATGAGCTTCCAGGAGGTTTGGGAATACCATGTTATGACAGCAGAAAGTCCACACCAGAAACCAATCCATAAAATCTCAGACCACCACGTTAAAAACCAGTGATTTTGTCGAGTTCCTTGAAGGATCTCAATCACTTGTTTAACGATCTGCTGATGAAGAATGACTCCTGGCATTCCAGAGAGTTCACCCTGGCCCGAGCTATATGGAGTATAAAAAATGTCGTTAATACTCGTCGCTGTTGTTCCAATTAGAATAATTCGATCACGAATCTGTTCTGGTTCTACTCGATCGAGTAATACGTCTTCAAGGGTAACCTGTGGGCCAAAACCTGAGCGACTGTAATACGTTGCCAACGTTTGATAACCGCGATTGTCAATAGACTGATAGCCGCCCGAACCGACTCTCAACGAAGGAATTTCTTTATCGTTAATCACTAAAGAATCAGGATGGGCTTCAATCACATAATCATTTCCAAATAAATACATTAAGCCGATTTTAAGAGCAAATGAATAGTGTTGAACTTCGCTATCTACAAACAGAAGACTCCGGCGCACAATTCCATCATTGTCAATAATGAAATCATTAAATCCCACTCGCTCAAAAGGTACACTTGGAGGTGCGGGAACGCTATTATCGTCAGGATCAATACCTACACTCTTAACGACAATGATGTTGTCTGCTTGCAGTGACGTTATTACCGCGTCTCCGCCAGGTGGATGGGGAATATTCCGGTATAGATCAAGTCCAATAACCCGAGGATTGTGAGCCTGGAGCTTTTTAAAGAGATTAGACAGTGTTCGATCAGAAATAGGCCAACCGTATGTTTCAAGATCATCCTCTGTAATTGTTATTGTTAAGAATCGATCGTCAGTACTGTCATCCTTATTCATTTGAATAAGGCGATCGTAGATTAATAGCTCGAATTGCTCAAGTCCCCCAGTTTGTTTAACACCCAGAGTAATTAGTGTTGCTGTTATTGTGGAAAAAAGAATAATTATCCTGCCAGGCCGCATCAGAGGTAACTGATTTAGCTTGCGTATAACTAAGCGATGGACGTATTGCTTAGAATGGTTAAATTTTGTGCGAATCTTCAGGAATCTGGACATGACGTTGTCGATAGATGAGGGATGGCTAATAAGAGATGGCTAAATCTTTTTTGGTTTTTAGGGGCATACGTTTTATGAAGTGAACGGTTTATATTCGTCGGCTACAACTTTGATAGATATAACTTAGAGATAGAGGCAATGAACGTGTGTGCGTCCACCCATGGATTCCTATTGCTCTTAATATTCCCAGTTCATTCAAATAATCACTTCACAATCACGTCGAGGAGTGCGTTCAGAAGTGTAGCTGTCGTTCTCGCAATGTGTAGCACCGATTCTTGGTACCCTAAAGCAGGATGACTGGCTGATGAGCAAGGCATATCGTAAAACGCCACGGTCAATGACCGAGAGGGGCATCACAGTTCAAGTTCTTACTTTGTGCTTGGTTCTTTCTCTTGCTTCTTTTGCTTAGTTCCTTCTGTTAGCTTTCTTTTCTTCGTTTTTTCTTTGCACTGCCATGACTCACTTGAGCGTTAATCTCAATAAAGTTGCTCTCCTTCGCAATTCACGAACCATTGGTATTCCTAGTGTTTTATGGGCCGGGAAAACCTGTATCGAAGCTGGAGCCTATGGCTTGACCGTGCATCCGCGCCCCGATGAACGGCACATCCGGCGCAGTGATGTGTACGAGCTTGCGGATCTGCTGAAAGAGCATTCGGGCATTGAATTTAATATCGAGGGAAATCCCCTAGAACCGCCGTTTATGGAGATTGTGCGCGACGTAAGACCTACTCAAGCCACGCTCGTTCCAGATGATCCGAATCAATTTACCTCTGACCACGGATGGAATATTCAAAAGCAGGGCGATCGCCTCAAGCCGATAATTGAAGAACTGCAATCCTTAGGAGCCCGTGTCAGCTTGTTTATGGACCCTGATCCGGAGCAAATTCAACTCATCAAACCGCTCGGCGTCACCAATGACGATGCTCGCATCGAACTTTACACCGAGCCTTACGCCACAGCGTTTCGAGAAAATCAGGATCTTGAGGCTGTTTTCCAGCAATATGCTGAGGCAGCGGCGATCGCCCAAGCAGAAGGACTGGGCGTCAATGCAGGCCACGACCTGAATCTGGACAACCTACCCAAATTTCTGAGCATTCCAGGCATTCTTGAAGTCTCGATTGGCCATGCGCTCACAGCAGATGCACTCAGCATGGGCTTACACAACGCTGTACAGGCATACATCAAGCTACTGTAAAGCAACCTCTTGCCCTGATTGCCTGACACCTCTTCTGAAATGACCAAAAATCGTAGGTTGTGGTTGACGTAAGGAAACCCAACACTGCCGTTAAAATCTGCCTGTGTTGGGTTTCGCAAGCTCAACCGCAACCTACAGCGTCAAAGCCTCTGACCACGCAATAAGATGTGTCAGTCAGCCAACCTCTTGCCTTTCTTGGTAACCTTTGCCAGCTAAGAGCCATTAGACAGAGAGAGTTTGCCGTTCAGCGCGAAAGTTTTCTAACACGGTATTCAGTAGTCCCGGAAATCTGGCTTCTAAGTCATCTCTACGTAGGGAATTGAGATGCTGAGTGCCTGATTTGCGGGAATAGATCACTCCCGCTTCTCGCAAAATCTTAAAGTGATGGGAAATCGTTGATTTTGCAAGGTCGCAGCTAAACGCGCTACAGGGCTGTTCACCTTGTTTCGCCAGAAGGTCAACAATTTCTAATCGTGCGGGATCACCCAGGGCATACAAAACACCTGCGAGTGTAATTTGTTCAGAATTCGGATGATAAAACGGCTTCATATCAAAGAAATCAACACCCGCTGATTCAGCTCTTGCATCGCGCCATGTCCATACGGAAGGTGGCTATTGCAACTGATTATCAATGGGATATTGTCAAGGCTATATCAAATGAACTATTGCCATTATGACATACCACACGCTATAGTTTCATTGTTCGATATTCTTGAACAAATGAACAAAGGTATTCGATATGACTGCCACACTAACTGATTCCCGAACAGATTCTTCTGTAGACGTTTTGTTTCAACCGTTAGAGCTTGGGGCGATCGCCCTCAAAAACCGCATCATTATGGCTCCGTTGACCCGTGCTCGTGCGGGAGAGGCTCGAATTCCCAATGATCTCATGCTCGAATATTATGTTCAGCGAGCCAGTGCTGGCCTCATCATCACCGAAGCCACCCAAATTTCAGAACAAGGGGCTGGGTGGGATCAAAGTGCTGGTATTCATACTCCAGAACAGATTGCAGGGTGGAAAAAGATTACCGATGCCGTCCATCAGCAGGGGGGCACAATTGTGTTGCAACTCTGGCATACGGGACGTGCCTCTCATCCTGACTTTCAGCCCGGCGGCGCACTCCCGGTGTCTGCATCGGCCATCGTTGCAGAAGGCGAGATTCATACTCCCAATGGGAAGAAGCCTCGTGTCGCTCCCCGTGCCCTGACCCTCGATGAAATTCCAGGCGTCATTGAGCAGTATGCGATCGCCACCCGCAACGCCAAAGAAGCTGGATTTGACGGCGTCGAAGTCCACGGAGCCAATGGATACCTGATCGATCAGTTTTTGCGAGACGGCTCAAATAAGCGCACCGATGCCTACGGTGGCAGCATTGAAAACCGGGCTCGTTTCCTGCTCGAAGCGACTCAAGCAGCGGTTGCAGAATGGAGTAGCGATCGCGTTGGTGTTCGCCTCTCTCCCTACAATCCGTTTAACGACATGCACGACAGCGATCCCATCGCGACATTTACCTATGCCTCAAAAGCCCTGGGAAAACTGAATCTGGCCTATTTGCATATCATGGAGCCACTGCCAGGACATTTCTTCGGGGTTGACGGTGTTGAGCGTGCCGCACCTCACATGCGCAAAGCCTTTGACGGTCCCATCATTCTCAATGGCGGCTATGATGCAGAAAAAGGAGCTGCGGCCATCAAAAACGACGAGGCAGAGGCGATCGCCTATGGCGTTCCCTTCATTGCAAATCCTGACCTGGTGAAGCGATTCAAAGTTGGGGCAGACTTGAACGAACCCGATCAATCCACCTTCTACACCCACGGCCCGGAAGGCTACGTTGACTACCCAACCCTAGAGGCATAACACAGCTAAAAATTCAGCAAAGAAATCAGCAAAGAAAAAGGTACGAGCCAGTGATGGTTCGTACCTTTTAAATTGAGAGAACAAAATTGAGAGAACAAAAATGAGAAAACAGGAACGAACAGCACACAACTTGAGAGAAAAACAATGAATCCTCAATCCACCGACCAACTACAATTCGTCAACTTCTAACGCTGCGACAACAAAGGCAGCAAACGCAAAACCTGCAACAAGCGGCATCGGGCACTTCAATACATAGCTCAGAAGCGCCATGACGAGACAAAAGGCGATCGCCGTCGCTGACCACGCTTTTTCTTGAGTCGTCATCCCATAGCGAGACTTGAGAAAACGTAAGGTTTCTGTAGGAATTGGCTGAGGCATGACCGCACCTGGAGGGAATGCCCAATAATGGTTTCGTGGTTCCATAATTGGATCCGTCCACCCATTTTCATAACACCAATCCTGAATCCACTTATCAGAGTAATGCTTCATTTTGAAGAACGTGTTGCAATCGAAATCAAACTAATACAGTCAAAAATTAATACAGTCAAACTAAAGATGAATCTTTCTAAAGACAAATCTTTTAGAAACTCTTTAGTCAATAAAAGTTGCTCTGAGCATAGAACCGATCACTTTATTAACAAAACCTAAATTATTAACAAAACCTAAATAGGGGCGATCGCTCAAGAACAGACTTATGAATCAAACCAGCAAACTTGACGTGAGTACAAATGCTTACCACTATTGAATGCTAATTCAAGCAAAAATTGCTTGTAGAAGTGAGAATAACAAACTCTTCCCACGTACATGGAAAATAGGACAATAATCTTTACGCAACACGATATTTTGTTACGTTTTGCCATTTAATGAGAAGTTGCTACTCTAGCACGACGCAGTTGAGTCATAGCCTTGTCATTCGTTAAAAAGCAAAGGCGCGCCGACCTTTGACCCTACTGAATAGTCATGCGCTGAATGTTTAAATATCTTTACCTCATATCTTTATCTATCGTAGGAATGACTTCGCAAGGATTCCAAAAGAAGTCCAAAAGAAATAGGTTCTTAAAGTGTGAGGTGCGCTTCTCAACACTCCATTCTTGCATTCGCAGCTGAGGAAATTTATCGCGTCAAAATGTGAAATTAATCTTAAGTTAAATGTCTCTTAACTGCTTTATAGCAGACTACAAGAAAGTGGATCTGCCATTAGTTTGGCTGTAACCGTTCCAGGGATTGCGCTGGCTGAGCGAAGTCGTTTTGCTTCGCAACGCTATCGCGAATGCATTGCGTCTCCCGAAGGGAGAAAGCCAAGACCCAGCCAAATCGTCCCCTGAGCGGAGTCGAAGGGGACGGTTACTTTCAGATCAAACTGCTATCTGTCCTTGGACGGAATTCGATGAGTGTTGTTGAATCGGAATATGAATGATAAATTCTGTCCCTTCATTCGGTTTTGAATAGCATTCGATTGTCCCGTTATGCTTTTCTGTGATGACTTGATAGCTAATCGACATTCCCATTCCCGTCCCTTTTCCAACTTCTTTAGTTGTAAAAAAAGGTTCAAAAATCTTTTCTTTGACAGATGCAGGCATTCCTAACCCATTATCAATAATGGAAATTTTGATTCGAGAGGAATCAACCAGTTTTGTTTGGATAATGATTCGACTTACCCCTGAATGAAGTCCCTGCTTGATGTTCTGAGCTGTTCTTTCCTCTAAAGTATCAATTGCATTTGAAAGAATGTTCATGAATACTTGATTGATTTGGCCGCAATAGCACTCAACGAGCGGTAAGTCGGCGTAGTTTCGAACCACCTGAATGGCTGGACGATTGGGAGTGTTTTTAAGACGGTGTTGCAGGATCACTAATGTGCTGTCGATGCATTCATGAATATCGACGGCGGTGAAGTTCGTTTCATCCTTGCGTGAAAAATTTCGTAGAGAAAGAACAATTTGCCGGATTCGTTCTGAACCTGACTGCATGGACTCAATTTGTTTCGGCAAGTCCGTTCGAATAAAGTCAATGTCTAATTCTTCTTCCGCAGATTGAATCGTAGGGGGTGGATCTGGATAATTTGTCTGGTACAGGTGCAGAAGTTGCAGCAACCCACTCATATCTGCTTTGACATATTTCAGATTGCCGTGGATGAAATTGACTGGATTATTAATTTCGTGGGCAATTCCAGCAACGAGTTGCCCAAGCCCTGCCATCTTGTCATTTTGGACGGCATGTTCTTGCAAGTGCTCGGTACCCGCCGTAAATTGATTCAGTTTCTCGGCTTGGAGTTGAAGTCTTTGTAGGTGCTCATCTTGTTGAAGCGCAATGCCCAGACATTCTCCAGCTTGTAAGAGGAAGTCGATTTCATCTGCTTTCCACCATCGAGGGTCAGTATGCTGAAAGACCGTTAACAGTCCCCACACTTCCTGTTTTTTCATCACAGGAGTCATCACACAGGCTTGAGTGTCGAGTTCTTCAAGCCAAGTCATCCAAGAATGGGGGCAGCGCGTTGCATGGGCGTCAGAAATGACAACGGCAGCACCGTTGTGGGTTCCGTCAATATGCCCGTGGGCAACCTGGATGTTTTTCTGATAGGTATTCTGATAAATATTCTGTAAGTAGATGTTATTAACTGTCAGAGTTTGTCCGATCCAAGATTTCCAATTGTGACGAACAGATTCAGCTTGAACATCTCCACTCCAATTATTGCTAAAACGATAAATAGCAACACGATCGGCGTCTAAAAGCTGTCGAATATTCTGAGTCGTTGTCTCAGCAATAACTTTCCAGTCTGAAGCCTGACGTATTTGGCTTACGACTTGCAGTAGCACCTTCTGTCGAGATCGTATTGTTGCTTGGGCTTGGGCCTGGGTAAGCAAGGGTGCTCGGGATAACGAGTTTTGCTTGGGCTTACCGCGTAGTGCTCCGAAAGACATAGACGACGGTGAGTGGATTACTATCTATCAGTATGCCCAGTATCGTCAGTTTGTCAGCGATCGCACCTTCTGCATCTTTTCTAATTTTTTTGGCGTTTTTTTATTCCCACGTTTCATCTCTATTCCCACGTTTCATCTCTACAGTGTGAGGCATCCGTCCCATGGTTGTTAATTCCTTTGAGCAAGAGTTCATCGTCAATGGCGTCACCTTCGATGAGCAAGATTCTCCAGATGTGGCGATCGCCCCCGATGGAAATTTCGTGGTGGTCTGGAAAAGCGATGCCCAGGATGGTGACGAGGGCGGCATTTTTGCGCAGGTGTATAACGAGTTTGGGCGAGCACTCACATCAGACGATATTCCTGTAAATACCACTACGGTTGAAGATCAGACAGAACCTGTGGTGGCGATCGCCCCCGATGGCAGTTTTGTGGTGGTCTGGGCGAGTGAAATCGGTGATGGTGACGATAAAGGCATTATCGCTCAGCGATTTTCCTCTAATGGAAATCCAATTGGCTCAGAATTTGTAGTCAACACCTTTACTAATTTTGACCAGGAGAATCCGGCGATCGCCATGGCCGAAGATGGCAGCTTTGTCGTGACATGGACGAGTGTGGGCCGCGACGGTAGCGGTGACAGCATTGTAGCTCAGCGATTTGGGGCCAATGGAAGCCCCATTGATGATGAGTTTCTGGTCAACACCACAACCCTTTCTGACCAGGAAAATCCCGATATTGCGATGACTCCCACTGGAGAGTTTGTCATCGTTTGGGAAAGCGTGAATCAAGATGCTCCCTCTAGCAGAGGAATTTTTGCCCAGCGGTTTACCGCTGAAGGCCGAGCCGTTGGCGATGAGCTTGCCATCAACGAGGTCGTGACGGGACAGCAAGAGACTCCGGCGATCGCCATTGACGAAGCTGGAAATTTTGTTGTCGTCTGGGAAAGCGATGGCCTTGATCCAGGTAATTCTGAAATTATTGGGCGGCGGTTCGACACTGATGGACGGGCGATCGGCGGTGATTTTATTGTGAATGAGTCACTCACCAACGACCAAACCAGTCCGGATATTGCGATGGACGGTGAGGGCAACTTTATCGTCTCGTGGACTAATGAAGGAATCGGAGTCACCGAAGATGACATTTTCTATCGCCAGTTTGATGCAACGGCTGATCCCTTGACGGGAGAAGTATTGGTCAACACGTTTACGACGAATAACCAGCGGTTTTCGGCGATCGCCCAAAATGACCTCGGCAACGCCATTATTGTTTGGGAAAGCCTGGGGCAAGACTCTGGTGCAACCGGAGGCAGCGGCGTCTACGGGCAACAGTTCAAACCCCGTGCTAATATTCCTGCCGCTCCGATTAGGGGAACCCGTGCAGGCGAGCGTTTATCCGGAAGTGGGCTGGCCGATTTCATCAGTGGGTTGGGCGGTGCCGATCGGTTAATTGGTCGGGGCGGCAACGACGAGCTTTTCGGTGACGGGGGGCGAGACATTCTCAAGGGAAATGCTGACAGAGACACGCTGAATGGCGGCGGCGGTAGCGATCGCATGAGTGGCGGCAGCGACGATGATGTGCTCATTGGTGCGGGCGGGCAAGACACAATGCGCGGCAACCGGGGAGACGACGAGTTATTCGGAGGGCGGGGACGAGACAACCTGCGGGGCAATGGTGGAGACGACCGACTTGAAGGCAATCAAGGCAGTGATACGCTGATTGGCGGTGGCGGTAGCGATATCTTCGTGCTGGAAGTGGCACCTGGAATAGATACGATTCAGGACTTTAGAAACGGAACCGACCTGTTTGAGCTAGATGAGGGGCTGACCTTTTTGGGCTTGTCATTCATTCGGGACGGCAGCGACACCCTTATTCGCTCTGGAAGTTCAACCCTTGCACGGGTTCTTGACATTACGCCGAATCAGATCACATCTGCTGACTTTTTGAGCTAGGCTTGTTCAGTTGGGATCGTCCCTCCACTGGCAACACGAATCATCCGGACAGGGTAGTCATGAGACTTGCACATCGAATTCAGCCTCTTCAACAGAACGTCTTTGCCGACATGGACCGGGCTAAGGCGCAAGCCGTGGCGCTCGGTCAGTCAGTCATCGACTTATCCCTGGGGTCGTCTGATTTACCTGCGGCACCTCACGTGATTGAGGCGATCGCCCAGTCTCTCCACGATCCTTCCACCCACGGCTACCTCTTGCATCACGGCACCCGTCCGTTTCGAGAAGCCGCAGCCCGGTGGTATACCCAAAAATTTGGTATCCCCGTTGATCCCGACCGGGAAACCTTGGCGTTGATTGGCTGTCAAGAAGGCACGGCTCACCTCCCCCTGGCCATCCTCAACCCCGGAGACTATGCGCTTCTGCAAGATCCGGGCTATCCCTCCCACGCAGGAGGCGTCTATTTGGCGGGCGGACAGGTCTACACCATGCCCCTTCTAGAAGAGAATCAGTTTCTACCTGACTTCTCGACGATTCCTGAACCTGTGCTGGCTCAAACCCGGATGATGGTGCTGAGCTATCCCCATAACCCCACGACGGCAGCGGCTCCACTTTCCTTTTTTGAAGAGGCGGTTGCCTTCTGTCGCCAGCATGATTTGGTTCTCGTCCACGACTTTCCCTATGGGGATGTGGTGTTTGAGGGAGAACCCGCGCCATCCGTGCTGCAAGCCGATCGTGAGAAAACTCTGTCCATTGAGTTCTTCACCATGTCGAAGTCCTACAACATGGGCGGGTTTCGTGTGGGCTATGCCGTCGGGAATGCGGAACTGATCACGGCATTGCGGCAGGTGAAAGCAGCGGTAGACTTCAACCAATATCGCGGCATTTTGAATGGGGCGATCGCCGCTCTAAGTGGCCCTCAAACCTTTGTTGAACAAACGATCGACACCTTTCGCCAGCGTCGTGATGCATTTGTGAAAACGCTACACACCATTGGCTGGAAGGTTCCCACCCCCACCGCAACCATGTACGTGTGGGCCAAGCTGCCAGCCCCGTGGGACACCGACTCCATGAAATTTTGCACTACCCTCGTCAAAGAAACAGGGGTCGCAGCATCTCCAGGAGCAGGCTTTGGCAAATCGGGAGAAGGTTACGTGCGGTTTGCGCTGGTGCATCCCCCCGAAGTCCTCGAAGAAGCGGCAAATCGCATCGCTCATTTCCTCAAAGAATCTTCCTGAGGTTCGACCTTCGAATACCCCAGAAAAACAAAGGGAGGCGGACAGTGTCCGCCTCCCTCTGTATTCCTTGTTCCCAGCGTCTCGCAGGGAATGCCCACTAGAGCCTCTGGCTCCCATTCAAATTGGATCCGGAGCTCCCGCAGCGATTCCAAAACAAAGGGGGGCGGACATTGTCCGCCCCCCTCTTCTTCGTATTGACTTAGGTAAGGTGGACACTGCTCACCGAACTGAGTGCTCTGATGAATATTCAGAAACAGATTAATATTCAGGAACCGAAGGATCGATCTCGCGACTCCAGGCAAGAAT
>JAYKJC010000783.1:0-6410 GCA_035285885.1 Leptolyngbyaceae cyanobacterium
GACCACCGATCCCCTAAGTAATTTGCTCAATCGACTGCGATCGCTCCCCACCATTGACGAACGCCTTGACCTCATCGCGCGCGAGATTCATCAATTCATCAGCGTGAGTCATACCAACATCTATTGGTTTGAGCCGGAGAATCGATTCTTCTGGCTGCGGGCGAAACAATCGGCTAATCGCGTTGGCAATGCCTACACCAATCGCGCCTCTCACACCCCCACCCAGGAGATTCCCGTTCAGGAAATCAACAGCTTCTACCAGGCGATGACGGCAGATCAGCTGATTTCCATTAGCGAAGTCAATAGCGCACTTAAAACGGGCATCACCGGGCGACTCATGGGCTATGTGAAGGGCCAATCCGTGCTTGCAACCCCCATTTTGTTTCACGAAGAATTGGTGGGATTCATTGCGGTTTCAGACGACGACCCTCGCATTTGGACGGAGATCGAAAAAAACTTTATTCGTGCCGTTGCCCAGTTAATTGGGCTCATTGCCCCGTTAGAGGATCCGGAGAAGACGGTGACTGCCGTTAAACTCGACCAGGCGTTGGTGGGCGAAGTTGCTCAGGCCATCTACAGCGATGACGATTGGACAAAAGCGCTCGATACCTGTGCTGAGAACGTGTGTAAGCGGCTGAAGGTCGAGCGCTTTTTTGTGTTGTCCTACACCCCCAATCAAGAAAAATTCATCGTTGCCTATCAAAACTCAACCTCCCGCAAACGCCTCATTTCTCAGCCCCTCAATCACCTCAACGATATTGACTGGCAAATGCTCGAACGCAGCCATGAGGCGGTCGCCGTTGAAGACTTGGGTGATGATCTCAAGCTCATGGCCTGGCGCGACGTGTTTCTGGATATTGGGTTGCGATCGCTCCTCATCTGTAAAACCTCAGTGGGGCAAAAATTAGACGGGCTGGTCTTAGTCGGGCACACCGCCACCCGCACCTGGAACCGTTCAGAACGGGATCTCGTGCGGGCGGTGAGCCAGCAAATCGGCCTCATCTTGCGGCAGTGGCAGCTGCACTCCGACATGCAGCAGCAAGCAGGCTTTCATCAGGCCATTGAGTGGGGACTGATGGCCATGCAGCAGAGCCATCACCTCGATCAGCTCGAACAAACCTCCATGCAGAACATTGCAAATTTGCTGGAGGCTCCCCTCGCGACCCTGATTTCCTGGCAGGCCGGACGGCAAGATGCCCGCATTGTGGCCGCCGCTGTGACCGACAACAAATTTGCCCTCACTTCTGATGTGGTCACCTCGATTCACACGGATTTGCTGATTCAAGGCACCCTCGAATCCGATGACATTCTTTCTCTGAGCGTCGATCACTTGTCTCCCGACACGCGCCACTGGCTGAGTGGGTCGGGCATTGGCCAAATTCTGGCTATGGCGCTGCGAACGGCTCCAGAACACGAGCCCACGGGCATCATCATCGTTGCGGACACCAAAGATCGGTTTTGGTCTGAGCGTCAGCTCGCCGTTTTAGAAATTCTGGGGAATCAGCTTGCGTGGACGCGCCGACACCTGATTCTGACGGAAACCCTGACGCTTCAGCGGGAGAAGCTGGAACGCTTGAATTGGTACAAACAACGCCGTATTGAAGAATTCTGCCGCAGTTTAACCGTCAATGTTCGACGGTTGAATGAGTTGAGCCACCAAAAAGATGCCCTGGCCAGCATGCGGTATCACCAGATTATTCGGCAACTGGGAGAAATGCTGAAAACAGCGTCTCCTGTGCTCAAGCGAGAACAGTGGAAACTCCACACGGAGCAGGGAACGATGCCGCTGGTGACTCTACTCAAACGGGCGATGGAACGGGTAGAAGGCTTGATCAAGCAGCGTCAGCTCTGGTCGCAGGTTCACAATGACAGCAATCTCTCCATTGAAGGGGATATCCCGAAAATCGAGTTTATTCTGCATGAATTGCTTTCTGCGGCCTGTCGGCGATCGCCCACCAGTGGCCGCATTGATATTTGGTGTCGTCCGTTAGATTTTCACTGGCTGGAACTGTCGATCACCGACAACGGCACCATCGAGACTCGCCTCTTAGAAGAACTTCACGAAGGACGATCCGAAGATTTACTCGCTCCGTCGGTGCTTGAGTTTCCCCCTGGCCTCCACATCGGCATCTGTCAGGCGTTGATGCAAGAACTGGGGGGAGAATGCAATCTCTACCGCCTCGAAGACGGACGAACCTTGAGCCGCCTGATTCTGGCGATCGCCCATGATGCACCTGATAAGGGTGGGCGATCGCCTATTCCAAAAGCCTGAACAGAAGGTACAGGTCTAGGACTTTGATTTCCAGGCTTGGGGCTGTTTGAATCGATAGATGTCGCGTAGCACCTGTGCCCACCCGTCTGATACAGAATCGAGGAGGCGATCGCCCTTCTCTTTCGTGGCTACGGTGGCATCACCGACCACTCCGCTGGTGCTCAGATCCCGTGTCACCCAGGCAAAAGGGAGCTTCCCCTCCATGCTGAGCAGACTGTCCTGCGGTAGTCCGTAGGGGTATTCTTTGACGGCGCGATCCATTTTCACCTGGTCGGGCAAAATCGACAGCAACACGCTCGTCTCCGCATCCCCTGCATGAATCCCAAATTCCTTTTCCTCAGGAGAAAGCAACGCTCCGGCACAGTGGGGAGCCCGCCAGGTAAACAGCGGAAACACACAGAAATCCTCATGGGTCTGATGCAAATCTCGCGCCACAATTTCCATCACCTGGGGCTGTCCCCCGTGGGCATTCAGCAACACCCATTTCCGAAACCCTGAGCGATAGATGCTCTCGCCAATTTCCATGAGCAGCGTTATCAGCGTCTGGGCCGTTAGAGTGATGGTGCCGGGAAAGTGCCAGTGCTCATTGGATTTGCCGTAGGTCTGACAGGGCAATGCATACACCGGAACGTCTGGCTCTAGTTTCTCTAGGGCCTTGCCAAGAACTGCGGTGGCGATCGCCGAATCTACCACCACGGGCAGATGGGGGCCATGCTGTTCAATCGCGCCGATGGGCTGAACAATCACCACATTCTCCTTATCGGGCATGTCTCGAATGTCCGTCCACGTGAGATAGGGAAAAAATCGTTCAGGGGGAATAAAACTATGCATGGATGCTACGCAGCGCTCTTATGGGTGTGTTCAGTCTGTGTCTGTGAAGTATGGATCTGTCCAGAGTATAGTCGTTTGGGTTTACTTCAACAGCAATTCTCATTACGGAAGTTCAGGGGACACAACGGTTGCTTGCGGCGACCGTTGTGTCCCCTGAACCTATACAAGTGAGTGCCGACAGGGCGCGAAGTTTTTCAAAATGAGAATTGCTGTCATTTCAAAGAAAGACTTGAGGTAAATCGCTCAGATGAATTAAGATAGGAGGCTGTACACGTCTAGTTTGAGCATCTGTGGAGGTAGCTTCTTTTGGCAAAGTTTATCCTAAAGGTTCTTTGGTTAGAGGATAACGTCGCCATTGCTGTTGATCAGGTAGTTGGGAAGGGCACGAGTCCGTTAACCTCTTATTTTTTCTGGCCACGTAATGACGCATGGGAACAGCTCAAAGCTGAGCTAGAGTCCAAGACATGGATCGGTGAAGTTGAGCGGATTGATTTGCTCAACCGAGCCACTGAAATCATCAATTATTGGCAGGAAGAGGGCAAACGTGTGTCAATGGCAAAGGCCCAAGATAAATTTCCTGATGTGGCCTTCACGGGCAGCACTTGATGGGTGGCTTGGGTTAGCGTTCGCTTAGCCTAATGAAAGTATTAATGATGTTGGGTTTCGTGCCCTCAACCCAACCAACGCTAATCTGATATTAGTGATTGGTTAAGGCGGTGTGGGGAGCACTTCACCTACACGATTTATGTGACGGCTTAGCAGGTGATGCTCGATTGTTGGAGCATCGGAAAGACAACATTTTCATACCAAATTAACACCTCACAGTTTCTAAGAAACCGTGAGGTGTTTAGTTTTTGCGCGTATGCTTTTGCGCTTGATTAGATGCCCTTGAGAGTGATGGGTTTAAGCCGCACAAACTCAACTCAAGCGCTTAATCCTATACGGACATGCCGGATGCTTGTAACCGGGCTCGGGCGCGCTTGAGCGCTTGAGTCGCCTGAATCTTCTCCTGGCGATCGCCCCCTCCCTGAGCTGAGTTCAATCGCTTTTCTGCATCTTGAAAGGCTTGCTTCGCGTCGTTGGCATCATTGTTGTCGCCGCGCTCAGCCCCGTTGACTAAAATCGTCACTTCGTCATTCTCGACCTCAGCGAACCCCCCCATGAGGGCGATCGCCACCCAGTCTTTCGAATCTCGAACTCGCATTACACCAGTATCCAACGCAGTCAGCAGCGGTGCGTGACCCGAAAGAATACCCAACTGACCCGTCGTGCTAGGAAGAATCACTTCGTCTGCACTAGAGTCCCAAACTGTTTTGTCTGGTGCAATAACTCTAACCGTCAGTGTCATAAGAGTTAATTCAGAAAACCTTACAAATAGTTACTGAACCTTGCCCAGATTGGGAACGGGAGTTTTTCCAGTTCCCAATCTGGGTTGGGTTTATCGAGGACATGAACGTGAGAACTTGAGCACCCATCACGACTATTCGCTTATCCTCAAGCCCTCAATCATGACTACTTACGCTTCAGCCTTCATTTTTTCAGCGGCTTCGAGTACCTGATCAATGCCACCCTTGAGGTAGAACGCCTGCTCAGGAATATCATCCAGCTCACCGCTGAGAATCATATTGAAGCCACGAATGCTTTCTTGAAGCGTGACGTACTGACCCGCAAGGCCGGTAAATACTTCGGCCACGAAGAAAGGCTGAGACAGGAACTTCTCAATCTTACGGGCACGCGCAACCGTGATTCGGTCATCTTCAGAAAGCTCATCTAGACCGAGAATTGCAATAATGTCTTGCAATTCTTTGTAGCGCTGGAGCGTAGACTGAACCGCACGGGCTGTCGTGTAGTGCTCTTCACCCACGATCGAAGGCTGCAACATGGTGGATGTTGAGTCTAGCGGGTCAACGGCGGGATAAATCCCTTTAGAAGCGAGTCCACGAGAAAGTACCGTCGTTGCATCCAAGTGGGCAAATGTGGTTGCAGGAGCAGGGTCAGTCAAGTCATCTGCAGGCACGTAGACGGCTTGAATGGAGGTAATCGATCCTTCTTTGGTCGATGTAATCCGCTCTTGCAGGTCACCCATGTCTGTTCCCAAGGTGGGCTGATATCCTACTGCAGAAGGCATCCGACCCAACAATGCAGATACTTCAGAACCCGCTTGAACAAATCGGAAAATATTGTCAATGAAAAGAAGGACATCTTGCTTGTTGACATCACGGAAGTACTCCGCCATGGTCAACGCAGACAGACCCACTCGCATCCGTGCTCCAGGGGGCTCATTCATCTGACCATATACAAGAGCAACCTTTGACTCTGAAAGGTTCTCTTCGTTGATTACCTTAGAATCAATAAATTCGTTGTAGAGGTCATTTCCCTCACGGGTGCGCTCGCCCACCCCACCAAACACAGATACACCACCGTGCTGTAAGGCGATATTGTTGATGAGTTCTTGAATCAGAACGGTTTTGCCTACTCCAGCACCACCAAACAGACCGACTTTTCCACCCTGACGGTATGGAGCCAGCAGGTCAACGACCTTAATTCCTGTCTCAAATACTGAGGGTGCGGTTTGTAGCTCGGTGAGCTTAGGAGACTCGCGGTGAATCGGTGAAGAAACTTCCTTGGAGACATCCCCTTTCTCATCAATGGGCTCACCCAGAACATTAAAAATACGACCTAAGGTGGGGGTTCCCACTGGAACCTTGATAGCAGCACCCGTATCAATAACTTCCATACCGCGAACCAGTCCGTCTGTTGAACTCATTGCAACAGCCCGAACTTCTCCATCGCCCAAAAGTTGCTGAACTTCGCAGGTAACGGATACTTCACCTGCTGCCGTTGTTCCTTTAATGGTTAGGGCGTTGTAGATGTCAGGAAGCTTTCCATCGGGAAACTTAACGTCTACAACGGGACCGATAACTTGTGATAAATAACCAACGCCTGTTTTTTCTGCTGTAGTGACCATGCTTACGCCTATAGTGTGATCAGCTGTTCGAGGAAATTTAACGTTTTCTCAACAAAATTGCCATATAAAAGGGTATCACTGAATGTACCCCTTTGATGGAATAGACTCGGTTTCCTCGACTTTAACCTAGGGTCTGTTTTAAAAATTGTTTTTTCGTGCGCTTTGCGCACGAAAAAACAACCCTTTCAGCTAGTTTTAAAACACGCCCTAGGAACGGATCAAAAAAAAGCGAGAGGGCAGCAGGCAAAGCCTGCCGTCCCTCTCGCTTTTTTTTGAGGGAGAAAAGTTTGCACGCCTGCTCCTTAGCAGTCCTTTAACTGAACCAAGTGGCGAACGATC
>JAYKJC010000784.1:0-4649 GCA_035285885.1 Leptolyngbyaceae cyanobacterium
GGGGCTCAGGGGGCTGATAACTCCCCAGCATCGGTAAAGCCGCTTCTTGAAACAAATTGGCCGACATCGCAAGGGGACTGGCTTGCATCCATTCCATCAGTGCCCGAAAAAAGCGAATCGGAGATGCCGTGGTTTCTTTGTGGCGTAGCAGCGGCAAAAATCGCCAACTCAAGGGGATACGGTTTGGGCGATCGCCCTCTGGCAAAGCTCCTGCAACTCTAGCCCTGAGAATGAGGGCTTCGCTACGGCAATAGCTCGCCACTTCAAACGCAATCCGCTGATAGAGCCAATGCTGTTGCTCGACCGTCAGAATGTCGAGCCCCTGATTATCCACATTCGTCAGAATCAGGTGCCGAGTCTCAAGCGAACTCGCCACACCCCGAATCACCAACGAGGCATTCAATAAATTAGAACTTGGCTGAGCCACTAGAGAAGAATCTGAATTCTGATCGTCACTCCCACTTGGCAAAGCTAAAGAGGGTTCCGTCGAGGCTTCAGAACACATTTCAATGGGCAAATCTATGGGCAAATCAAGGGTTCTTAACGAATCGAGCACCCCTTTAAATGGGGCATCGACATCCAGGGGCGGTACGCCAATCGCCGGATCAAAATCATCGGCCTTAACCGCTTCTAGCAAGGGAGCCAGTCGCTGACCCGCTGCACGGAGCTGTCGTCCCACCAAACGCCCCGTCTGAAACAGCACATAAACGGGATAGAGAATGACCTGAACACCCCATGAAACATTGAACTGAGCCTGCCGAACATTTTGCAGAATGCGATCGCGCAACTGCAAAGATTGCTGTGACAAAAAGCTTAGGATTCGGCTCTGATACCGTCCACGGGATTCAGGCATAATCGTACCCTTGGGAGCAAACGTCTGACTTTATCGTTTCTAGTTCTATTGTCGTACACGACTTGGCAAACTTCTCCAATTGCAAGGAAAAAAAGAGGGTTTTGGGCGCGCATTGCGCGGTATGTGTTTAGCGTTCTCTAATTTCTGGTTCCCTGTCTCTGGCAGGGAACCGTTGCGGGAGCCTCTGGCTCCAATTTGAACGGGAGCCAGAGGCTCTCGCGGGCATTCCCAGCAAGACGCTGGGAACAAGGAATACGCTAAACAAGTACGTTGCGCGCCCAAAACCCTCTTTTCTTCGTAAACTTTGCCAAGTCATGGTCATAGACGTTGGATCAAGGTTCAACAAACTCATAGCGGTTTGTCAGCGCTATCTGCACAAAAACAGGTGAGTGGGGCGTAATGCCCCACTCACCTGTAAGTTCATCAACGCGCATAGCGCTGAACTGAGGTAAGACTAGATCACTGAGACTACACCGATGGGATTACACCAATACGTTATCCTTCGATGCGGTCATCATCGACATATTGCGGAAACAGATGGCGAGAAGAACGCCGCCCACTGCGATCTTGAGGAAATCCAGCACAAAATAGCTTCCATGCATGAGATCCATCCCCGCAGGAACCGCCGCCGCTGCTTCAGCTTCGCTGAGGTGAATGCCCAGGGCGCTCATTTCAGGAGTGAGCCAGTAGGTCGTGAAGAGGGCGATCGCCATCATCACCGCCGCAAACACAAGGGTCCACCGCTTAAACTGACTGCTTTTGAAATAATGACGGAGGGCAAAGATGCCTGTCAGCACCGTGGCCGCACAGAGCAACTCAACCCGGTTAAATACCCAAAAAATCGAATAGCCTGCCGATGCAAAACCAGGCGTTGACATCATGCCTGCGGCGTACATTCCAGGCATGATCACCATGTCTAGAAGAACACTGCCGCCTAACCAAAACGCCAAAGTGAGCAACACAACCATTTGCCACGCCAAGCGTCCTGAAGATGAAGATGATTGAGAAAAAGATGTATTAAGACTCATAACGCTCTCTGTGAGTACTGCCTTTTCTTCAGCTTAGCGGAGCTTTATTTGACTCAATAGTGATTGTTTTCATAGAGAAACATCAAGTAATGAAGTGACATATTCTAACGGTCGAAATGATAAAAATAAGCGCTGAAATAAAGAATTGCTTTAGGTTTTACTTTCTTGACCATTGAAATCTTTAGCTCTCTGCAAGAATTGCCCGCTGAAAGCAGCAATTCTCATTGGGAAATTCAACGGGCAAAACGGTCGCCGCAAGCGACCGTTTTGCCCCTAACCCAATAACAAGTGAGCCCCGATAGGGCGCGAAGTTTTGCAAAATGAGAATTGCTGCGCTGAAAGACGTGGTAACCATCCCCTCATTGGAAAAATAATCGTTTAATCATTCTGAATTCAATCCGTGCTCTACACTAATTGAACGGCATTGTTTAATTCGAGAATGAACGTGGGTGTGACTGTCGCGCCACCGTTCATTTCTCATCTCCGGCAATCTCAATTAAACGGCGTATTCAAAGAACAAGCAGTATGGCAACGATTAACGACAACTATCTCAAGCTCAAAGCAGGGTATCTCTTCCCTGAAATTGCACGGCGGGTTCGTGCCTTTGCAGAAGCAAATCCAGAAGCTCCCATCATCAAACTGGGAATTGGAGACGTCACCGAGCCGTTGCCTGAAGCCTGCCGCACAGCCATGATTCAGGCCGTTGAGGAAATGGGCGATCGCACCACATTCAAGGGATATGGCCCAGAACAAGGCTACGGCTGGCTCCGAGAGAAAATTGCAGCCCACGATTTTCAGGCCAGAGGGTGTGACGTTGATGCATCAGAAATCTTCGTCTCCGACGGAGCGAAATGCGACACGGGCAATATCCTCGAAATCTTCGGCCATGACAACACCATTGCCGTCACCGACCCGGTCTACCCCGTCTACGTAGACACCAACGTCATGGCAGGCAACACAGGTGAAGCCGATGAAAAAGGCGAATACCAGGGGCTGACCTATCTCCCCATCACCGCAGAAAACAATTTCACCCCTGAGCTTCCATCGGGCAAAGTTGACCTCATTTACCTCTGTTTCCCCAACAATCCGACCGGAGCCACCGCCTCCAAAGATGACCTGAAAAAATGGGTAGACTATGCCAAGACTCACGGCTCAATTATCTTGTTTGACGCCGCCTACGAAGCCTTCATCACCGATGACAGCCTGCCCCACTCCATCTACGAAATTGAAGGAGCCCGCGACTGCGCCATCGAATTCCGTTCTTTCTCCAAGAATGCAGGATTCACCGGAACCCGCTGTGCCTTTACCGTTGTGCCCCAAACCCTAACAGCGAAGGCATCGGACGGCAGCGATGTTGATTTGCATCGGCTCTGGAACCGTCGCCAGTCCACGAAGTTCAACGGAGTATCCTATCCCGTACAGCGGGGGGCTGAGGCAGTGTATTCCGCAGAAGGCCAACAGCAGATTAAAGAACTAATTGCCTTCTACCTTGAGAATGCTCGCATCGTGCGAGAACAGCTTCAATCTGCAGGGATTGCCGTCTATGGTGGAGTGAATGCTCCCTATGTGTGGGTGAAAACGCCAGATAGTCTGTCCAGTTGGGATTTCTTCGATAAGTTGCTCCAGGTGTGTCACGTGGTCGGTACGCCTGGATCTGGCTTCGGAGCCGCCGGAGAAGGCTACTTCCGCATTTCTGCGTTCAACAGCCGGGAAAATGTCGAAGAAGCCATGCGGCGCATCACCGCCACATTCAAAGCGTAGCGCGAAGCCGTGGCGAAAGCCACGATTCATAGTGAGGATAAACGGGTAAGCGAGTGACAATCTCAATTCCATGAGGATTCAGCACCTCAGCCAAATAACGGGCGGAAAGATGCGGATAGTCTGGATTGACTTCATCTTTGGGGCTAATGCCCCCCAAGTCACTCGCCCCCGCCCGGATGCATGCCACCAAAATATCCGGCTGAAGAACGAGATTCGGCGGAATCTGTAGGGCAATGTCATCCGGCAAGATTTCCCGTGCCAAGCTCACCAACTGGGGCATCTGATGGGGCTGAAACGGTTGCCCAATCTCGGCCTGGCGAGACCCCGGACTGTGGGGCTGAAGAATCACTTCTTGAATGTGTCCCCACTGACGGTGGAGTTGGGCGATCGCCCCTAACGTATCCGCCCAGTCTGCCTCAGTCTCCCCGATACCGACCAGTAGCCCCGTCGTAAATGGAATTCGCAGTTGTCCCGCCCACTCTAATTGCTGAATGCGGGTGTCAGGTTCTTTGCTGGGCGCATGACGATGCACTGTTTTCATCAGATGAGGCGTCACTTGCTCAAGCATCAGCCCCATCGAGACATTCACCTGCTTAAGCTGCTCCATTTCCTGAAAGGTCAGCGGGCCAGCATTGGTGTGAGGCAGAAATCCCATTTCTAAGGCCAGTTCACACAGCGCATAGATACGGCGAAACCACTCCGTCCGGCGTTTGCTGTGGGGATGAACTTCGCCACTGAGAATCAGAATCTCACGAATGCCCTGTCCAGTCAGCCCCTTCAGAATGTCCCTAGCCTGCTCGACCGACATCCAGACATCCGTTCCCGGCTCCACTCGAAAGTTGCAATAGCTGCACCGATTGAAGCACTCGTAGGTAGGAACCAGGGTATAGGCAGGGCTGTAGGTTACGACCGTAGAAAACATGAATAGGGATGAGGTGTTCTTACTGTCGGGCTGTCGCGGCATCATCATCTTCAATGGTTAGGGCTTTCAACCCTTTCCGCTCGAT
>JAYKJC010000785.1:0-3167 GCA_035285885.1 Leptolyngbyaceae cyanobacterium
AAGATCCCCCTAAATCCCCCTTAACAAGGGGGACTTCCGATCCGGTTCCCTCCTTTTTAAGGAGGGTTAGGGAGGATCTAACCCAGCCCAGGCTAGATCAGAAGACTTGTGTGTACACCGTAGCCCACTTGGGAGAAGGGGAACTGGGTTGAAGTCCCTCTCCCTCTCAGAGAGATGGATTTAGGGTGAGGTCGACCGAAGTGACATGCTTCCAGTCGTTTACGGCTTTCCTGTTCCTTCCTAGTCTTGCAACGCCAACTCAGCCAAGTCAGGATAATCTGTTCACGAAATCTATTCAGACCTGACGCCCGTGACACTGTAGCGACTGTCACCCTTTCTATGGCGATCGCCCTATCTTTATCCCTCTACCAAAATTTTTATTGTTTCGATGTAGCTGACGGAGTGATCCTGATTTGGACGCAGCTAATCAGGATGAAAGAAGAGGAAGCCTTGGATAACATAAAACGTTACACAATAGGGACCTCGATAAATCGAATGCTAAATCTACCTTTGTTTCAGCGACGCCATAAGCGCAATCAGACCGCAAAAAAGCACGAACACGCCTTTCCGATTCATTGGGTATTGCCGCAACAGCTTGCTGTCGGTCGATTGCCAAAAGCCACAGATACCCAGGCATTAGTGAAATCAAACATTCAGGCCATCGTGGCATTGTGTTCTGAGACAGAGGGGCAGTGGCCGACCGATCTTGACCAGAATTTCTACTGTCGTCGGATTGTGATTCCTGACAGCCATTATTCAGCGATTCTTCAGTCAAGCCATCTGGCGACGGTTATCGATCACCTGCATGACTGTATTGAGTCTCAGTTACCCGTTTTTGTTCACTGTCTTGCCGGAATTGAGCGATCGCCCACGGTCTGTGCCGCCTATCTGTGCCGCCATCGCAACTACACCCTCTGGGAATCGTTGAGTTGGTTGAAACAGGTTCACCCCAACAGTTTGCCGACTGAGCAGCAAATCCAGGCCATTCGTGAGTACTTGAAGGATTGCACTCACACGATTGCCTAGCTCAAGAACAGGACGGCTCACAACTTGGCAACGTTCACGAAGGAATGAAGGTTTTGGGCGCGCGGTGCGCGCCCAAAACCATCATTCCTTCGTTATGGATTTAAGAACGTTGCCAAGTTGTGAAGGCTCGTAGGATGCTATATAAAGAGTGACTTGGAAACAAGGATTAAAGGGCATTGCTGATTCGAGAAATGATTTGCGTAGGGGCGTATGGCCATACGCCCCTACAGTCGGTCATGGGTGAATCGAAAATTTCTGATTCATCTTCACATTCAGCAACGCCGATTAAAGAAAACCCAATTGGGTTCAAAATAATCTAATTCTCGTTTCTAACGATGCCTTTCAGCGCTCAAGGGTAGCTCGTCCTCTTACATGCCATTACAGTCCTTACCTGCGATTCATCGGATTAAATCCCTTTCGTACTTTCTCGATCAGCACCCGGCGATCGCCCGCTGTTTAGCCATTGGCTGGGTGGTGCTGATCGGCATCATCGCGTTTCTCTGGAAGCTGGGAGCTGTGGGGCTGGTGGACGAAACCGAGCCCCTGTTTGCCGAAGCGGCTCGCCAGATGACGGTGACCGGGAACTGGCTGACTCCCTATTTCAATGGAGACACCCGGTTTGATAAGCCTCCGCTGATCTACTGGCTGATGGCGATCGCCTATCAAACCTTTGGGGTGAATGAATTTGCTGCCCGTTTGCCGTCTGCATTGGCGGCGATCGCCTTGACAGCAGTGGGATTCTACACGCTCCGCCAGTTCGGGGATGCGATGCCCGTCTCAAAGGCTGAACCATCACCCCAGACACACGCACCTGACACGACCCATCAGCGGCGCTTGGCGGCCTATATTGGGACAGGGGCGATCGCCCTCAACCTGCAAACTATTGTGTGGGGACGCACCGGAGTTTCTGACATGCTGCTCACGGGCTGCATGGGTACAGCACTGTTCGCCTTTTTCTGCGGCTATGCTCAGCCCCATCAGCCGAGACGACAGGCCCGCTGGTACCTCAGCTTCTACGTTCTTTCGGCGCTGGCGGTGCTGGCCAAAGGACCCGTCGGCATCGTCGTACCGGGACTGATCATCGTAGCTTTTGTGCTCTATACCGGAACCCTGGGGCGCGTTTTGAGAGAAATGCAGCTCGTGCTCGGCAGTCTGATTTTTCTGGGCATTACCCTGCCCTGGTATATCCTGATCGTTCAGGTGCATGGCCGCAGCTACATTGCCAACTTCTTCGGCTATCACAACGTCGAGCGCTTCACCAGCGTCGTCAACAATCACTCCGCCCCCTGGTACTTCTATTTCCTGGTCGTGCTGTTGGGCTTTATTCCCTGGTCGATTCACCTGCCGATGGCGATCGCCCGCATCCGTTTCTGGCAACGGGCAACATGGCTCTCCAGACCCCGTTCAGAACACCTGGAACTCTTCGCACTGATCTGGTTTGTCGTCATCTTTGGCTTTTTCTCCATTTCGGTGACCAAGCTGCCGAGCTATACCCTGCCGCTTCTGCCTGCGGCGGCGGTGCTAGTCGCCCTGCTCTGGAGTGACGCCATGACCCGCTCAAAGCCCTCCAAGGGATTCAGGCTGAGCACTCTCATCAACGCAGGATTTATGGTGATCTTGGCGGGAGCCACGGTCTACAGCGTCAATTGGCTGGGGGATGACCCGGTGATGCCGACCTTGCCTACGGTGATTGCCGACTCCGGCATTCTCTGGATCGGTGGTGGCATTTGGCTCGCAGTGGCGATCGCCCATCTCGTTCTCATCCTCCGAAAAGAAGGAGCCTGGCTGTGGGTCGCCAACCTGGTCGGCATCAGCGCCTTCTCCCTCCTCACCCTGATGCCCGCTCTGAATTATGTGGACGAACTCCGGCAACAGCCCCTCCGACAGCTCGCCACCACCATCGTTCAGGTGCAGCAGCCCACCGAAGAAATCATCATGGTGGGGTTCATGAAACCCAGTGTGGTGTTCTACGCCCAGCGTCCGGTGACGTACATCTATTCGCCTAATAAGGCGATCGCCCACATTCGCCAAACTCACCAAAATGCAGCAAAAGGAGAAACCACATCAGCGCTGATTCTGGGCGCACAAGACCTGCTAGATGAGCGTCCACTCGATCCAAAGCGACACGAAATTCTGCAAGA
>JAYKJC010000786.1:0-2820 GCA_035285885.1 Leptolyngbyaceae cyanobacterium
CCTCAGTTGCCTCCGCAATCACCGCCATGCGCGTCGGGTTATACATGGCTCTCATATCTGTTTCTAGATAAGCGGTGCGCGTTGGCGATGCGCCAAACGTCGATTCGACCGCATGGATCAACTCCGCTTCAGTACCGATCCCTTTAAATAGTGTCTCCGGCGCACGGTTTTCCGCATCTCGCCCCACCACCAGACGATGACTGGGAAACTGCACCTCCTGAGCAAACGTCAAAGCCTCCTCAACCGTTCGAACGGTGGCCTGACGATAATTTGTCGTGGTGGACATCACCTCTCCGATGAGTTCGATGCCCGTATTGGAATCCAGCAGCAGCACGATCTCCCGATCGCACGCCACCAGAGGCACTGCCGGATGGGGGAAAAAGGCTCCTTCACTGGCGATCGCCATCTCTGCACCAGTCTGCTCCAGCGCCACCTGAGCCTTGCGCCGCGCTGCTTCAGTCTGAGTGCCCGCCCGAGGAATATCGCGGGTAAAGGTGCCGAACTGATCCGTGTTCAAATTAGGAACAACGGTTATCGTAATTCCCAACTCTCGCTCAAAAATGGGGGCGATCGCCTGTTCCTTCTGATGCATGGTCGCCAAAACAGCGGTCGATGGATACGCCCACCGGGTATCCTTCACTCCTGATTCGTAATCGCTATGCATATCCTATGTATTGAACCCACTACTGAACCCACCCGAGAATCTCTATGGATCGTTCGTCCCTTCCGCCATCAGCCTTTATTGCCCCAAACAGCGAAAACCATAAAGACGTCGAGTTACTCGTTCAACAGATCATAACTCGATTGCTCAACCACCTCAGCCACGCAGATGCCAAACCGCCTCTCCCCTCGCTCACCCCTTTCACCTCTCTGACAGGTCTGACAGGTCTGACAGGTCTGACAGACCTGTCAGACCTGTCAGACCTGTCAGAATGTTTAGAAATTCCCGAAAACCCCATCCCGACCGCACAGCTTTTCGAATCTCTCGACTCGATTCTTGCGTCATCCATGAATGCAGCAAACCCCGGCTACATCGGGCACATGGACTCAATGCCCACCCTGATGTCCATGCTGGGGGATTTTGTCGCCTCTGCCGTCAATAACAACATGCTCAGTGTAGAGATGTCGCCCCTCTTCTCTCAACTGGAGACCCGACTCCTTCAGCAATTTGCACATCTCTTCGACCTTGGCCCTGAGGCTGGAGGGGTGTTGGTAAGCGGTGGAACCCTGGCGAACCTGGAGGCGATCGCCGTTGCCAGAAACATTAAATTCCAGACTCGCGAGAACGGAATTGTGGGGCTGACTCAACAGCCCGTTCTCTTTGCCTCAGAAGTCGCCCATACCTCCATCCAAAAAGCGGCCATGATCCTCGGCCTCGGCACATCCGCCGTGATTCCGGTTGCAACCAATCACAATTCTCAGATGGTGATCGCCGCCCTCGAAGATGCGATCGCCCAGGCAAAGTCAGCCCATCAAGCCCCATTCTGCATCGTCGCCACAGCAGGCACCACCACCACTGGCAATATCGACCCCATCCCGGAGATCAGCCGAGTTGCCAAAGCCCACGACCTCTGGCTTCACGTCGATGCAGCCTATGGAGGGGCGATCGCCTTCTCACCCGACCATCGTCATCAACTGGCAGGCATCGAGCAGGCCGATTCCATCACCTTCAATCCGCAGAAGTGGCTCTACGTTGCCAAGACCTGCGCCATGGTGTTGTTCAAGCGCCTATCAGACCTAAAGTCTGCCTTTCAGGTGCAAGCCCCTTACATGAAACAAACCGATGGCCTCACCAATTTGGGGGAAATCAGCGTTCAGGGCACACGCCACGCCGACGTACTCAAGCTGTGGCTCTCCCTCCAGCACCTGGGGCAACGCAGCTATGCTCAGTTAATTAATGAGAGCTACGCCCTCACCCAATTCGTCGTCGATGAAATCAAGAGACGACCCTTCCTGGAACTTGCCAGCACACCCGACATGAATATTATTTGTTTTCGAGGAAATCCCAAACAGATTGCCCCAGAACACCGGGATAGCTGGAATACAGACCTGCAAAGCACACTGCTTCAAGACCACGATATCTTTCTTTCCTTACCCCTCTATCGAGGCCATCGCTGGCTGCGCATGGTGTTACTCAACCCCTACACCGAGCGTACCCATTTATCTGAACTATTTCGGGCAATTGATGCATTTGCAGAAAGAAGTTGAGGGGCGATCGCCCCTCCGTCACTTCTTAGCCCCACCCCACCGATTTCACCAACTATTCATTCAAATCCGCCCGCAGCTACGCTTAATACTTACTGACACAGACAAAACTGAGAGCCTGAAAACATCTGGTTAAACATCTGGTTATGCTTCTGGCTGCTCGGGTAGTAATGGTGACTGAATAAAACTGTATCCTCGATCAAACCGTGCAATCATTCTACAGTTGAGTTGTCTAAGGTCGTCAATGATATCCGGACTATCAAAATCCTTGGAGTTTCGATTTAAAAAGCAAGCCTGCTCTGGCAAATCTTGCCGTAAATGAAAAATAACTGATGCATAAACAAGTGCATCCTGCGGTGTTAAGTCGTAAGTCGTTTCATAAGAGGCTGCTTCACTCAATATATTGGCATTGAGTGCAACAATTTCTCCAACTTTAAGGAGTCGATCGCGACATTGAATAAAACGATGCCTTTCTTCCTCGTTGCTCTGAATCATCAGGCTAGCAATGTCCTGAATACTCTTAATACGACTTGCATAGGGGGCTGTACGTAAAAGCTGCCGCAACTCAGCATCCAATGACTGTTGCAGTTCTCGACGGCTTCGTGCTTGGCGACT
>JAYKJC010000787.1:0-2891 GCA_035285885.1 Leptolyngbyaceae cyanobacterium
CCGACTATGTCGGCCACTATGGCGGCGATCGGGTGGAACGAGACGGAGCCTATCACCAGGGGACGGTCTGGGGATGGTTGCTGGGTCCCTTTGTGTCCGCACATCTGCGGGTCTATCAAAATCCTGCCCAAGCCCGAGAACTCCTCGACCCCATGGCCGACCATCTGATGGATGGAGGAATTGGCACCTTCAGCGAAATCTTTGATGGAGATCCGCCCCACGAGCCGAGGGGGTGCTTTGCCCAAGCGTGGAGCGTGGCAGAAGTGCTGCGAGCCTGGAGTGACGTTGAACGATATTCCTTTACACCCCAACCCTAAACTGCCTATGACGCCTGAACACCAGCGACTGCACGACAACAGCCAACGCCTTGCATACTGGACTCGATGGGGACCCTATCTGAGTGAACGCCAGTGGGGAACAGTGCGCGAAGACTACAGTGCCTATGGCGAAGCATGGGATTACTTCTCCCACGACCAGGCGCGATCGCGCGCGTATCGATGGGGCGAAGACGGCATTCTTGGCATTTCTGACAGTCATCAGCGGTTGTGTTTTGCGATCGCCCTCTGGAATGGCAACGACCCCATTCTCAAGGAGCGCATCTTTGGGCTGACGGGCAACCAGGGCAACCACGGAGAAGACGTAAAGGACTACTACTTCTACCTGGAGAGTTCGCCCACCCATTCCTACATGAAGGGACTCTACAAATATCCTCAAGCAGAGTTTCCTTACCCGTCGTTGGTGGAGGAGAATCAGCGGCGCGGACGAGGCGGCATGGAGTTCGAGCTGTTGGACACGGGCGTGTTCAACGAGCATCGCTACTATGACGTGTTTGTGGAATATGCAAAGGGCGATGTTGAGGACATCGTGATTCAGATCAGCGTGGTGAATCGAGGGCCAGAACCTCAGACCCTGCACCTATTGCCGACACTATGGTTCCGCAACACCTGGTCATGGGGACGCGACCCCCGAAAGCCGCTGATTAAGGTCGCACAGACCCAGGAATCGTTCGTGTCGTTAGAAGCGCGGCATGCCGAGTTGGGCGATCGCTGGCTCTACTGCACACCCTCCCTGGATACCGGAGAAACGGTTCCGCTCCTGTTTACTGAGAATGAGACCAACTACGAGCGCCTGTTCGACACCGCCAATGCGTCTCCCTACGTCAAAGACGGCATCCATGACTATGTGATTCATGGCAACGAGAAAGCCGTGAATCCTGATCGAATGGGCACCAAAGTCTCGCCGGATTACGTGCTGACCCTTGAGCCGGGAGCCACGAAAGTCGTCAAGCTGCGGCTGTCCGATCGATCGGATGTGAGTGATCCGCTCGGGGCCGATTTCGACCACATTCTAAATACGCGACGGGCAGAGAACGAGGAGTTCTATCAGGCGATTACCCCCGACACGCTCACGCCAGAACTGAAGACCATCCAGCGGCAGGCATTTGCCGGGCTGATGTGGACGAAGCAGCACTACCAATACATCGTCGAAGAATGGTTGGACGGAGACCCTGCGATGCCCGATCCGCCCGATTCTCGACGGCGCAACAAGCAGTGGCCGCACCTCCATGCGGATGATGTGATTTCCATGCCCGACAAATGGGAATACCCCTGGTTTGCCGCCTGGGATTTGGCCTTCCACTGCATTCCCCTGGCGATGATCGACCCAGATTTCGCCAAAAATCAGCTCGATATCATGACCCGCGAGTGGTACATGCACCCCAATGGACAGCTCCCGGCCTATGAGTGGGCATTTGGCGATGTGAATCCCCCCGTGCATGCCTGGGCCACCTGGCGCGTCTACAAAATTGAGCAGAAGCAGACGGGGACGGGCGATCGACAATTCCTCGAACGGGTCTTCCAAAAGCTCTTGCTGAACTTTACCTGGTGGGTCAACCGCAAAGATACCGAAGGCAACAACATTTTTGAGGGCGGCTTCCTGGGGCTCGACAACATTGGAGTGTTTGATCGCAGTGCGCCTTTGCCCACCGGAGGGTCTATCGAGCAAGCCGACGGCACAAGCTGGATGGGCATGTTTTGCCTCAACATGCTCACGATTTCGTTAGAACTGGCTCAAGAAAATCCGGTCTACGAAGACATGGCGACTAAGTTCTTTGAGCATTTCCTCTACATTGCGGATGCCATGAACCACATCGGTGGTGACGGAACGCAGTTGTGGAACGAAGAAGACGGATTCTTCTACGATGTGCTGAACCTGCCCGACGGTCGCAAGGTGCCGATCAAGGTGCGATCGATGGTGGGGCTGACGCCGCTGTTTGCCATCACCATTCTGGAACCAGAGATGTTGGACAAACTTCCGGCATTTAGAGAACGGCTGGAATGGTTTATTCAAAATCGCTACGACCTGAAGCGCAATGTGGCCTGTATGGAAACGGAAGGGCAGAAAGCACGGCGATTGTTGGCCCTGACCTATCTGTCGCCCCATCATTTTGTGGCGAGCGATCGCTTCCGCCGCATTCTTGAAAAACTGCTCGATGAAAACGAATTCCTCAGCGAGTATGGTGTCCGGGCCTTATCCCGCTACCACAAAGACCATCCCTATATTTTCCACGTCAACGGAGAAGACTACCGGGTGGACTATGAACCTGCGGAGTCCAGCACCGGGCTATTTGGCGGAAACTCTAACTGGCGTGGCCCCATCTGGTTTCCGGTGAACTATCTCCTCATCGAATCCCTGCAAAAGTTTCACCACTATGCAGGCGATGACTTCAAGGTGGAATGTCCCACAGGCTCGGGCAACTGGATGACCTTGTGGGAAGTCGCCACCGAATTATCCCGCCGCTTAATGACGATCTTTCTGCCCGATGACCAGGGCAACCGTCCAGTGTATGGAGGCATTCAGCCGTTTCAGGAAGACCCCCACTGGAAAGACCT
>JAYKJC010000788.1:0-3487 GCA_035285885.1 Leptolyngbyaceae cyanobacterium
GAGCGAGGTGCAAGATATGAATAATATCAATACCGCAAGAACTCCCAGAACTTAAGCGCTAGGCGTGCTGGTTCAGTACAGTTGTGCTTAACGTGGTTGCAACCCGCTCTATCTTTAGATACCTCAGCTCAGACTTCCGTAAGGTTTTCTGCAAACACGCTTTTGAAGCGTTTAGGGAAAATTTATACTCAGGAGACGACTCAATCGAGTAGGAATTGCTGTGAACCTACCTAAAGGCTGAGCGAAATCGTATCCAAATATGTATAAGGGAACTGTTCTTGACCTACCTACCTCTCCTGTTCATGATTGGGCTACTCCTCCTGATCGTCACTCTGGGGTCGGGCTGGATTGCTCGTCTGCCCCTCTCTTACGCGTTGATTTACTTGATTGCAGGGGTAATATTGGGTTCCCACGGGGTGGGGTGGATCAGTCTGCGGCCCAATGCCGAATTTATCGAGCGGCTAACGGAGATGGTGGTCATCATTTCCGTGTTTGGCTGCGGCCTGAAGATGCAACGGCCCCTGCGTCTGGGGCTGTGGCAAAGCACTATTCGTTTAATTGGGCTGGTGATGCCCCTATCGATTCTGGCGATCGCCCTGGTCGGTCACGGATTACTCAACCTCGACTGGGGCAGTGCCATCATCCTGGGAGCCGTTTTGTCTCCCACTGACCCGGTGCTGGCCTCTGAGGTGCAGCTCGACCATCCTGACGACGATGATGATCTGCGGTTTGGCCTGACCTCTGAGGGGGGACTCAATGATGCCCTCGCCTTTCCCTTTGTCTACTTTGGAATCTACTGGTTTACCAAAGGCAGCTTCGACTCCTGGGGTAAGAATTGGATACTGATCGATGTGCTGTGGGCGATCGCCGCTGGCCTGGTGATGGGAGTTGCCGTCGCTTGGAGCATTATCTGGCTGGAGCGACAACTCCAGCGGCGTCCTCCGGTGAATGATCTGATGATGCAGTTAACCGCCCTGAGTACGGTTTTTTTGACCTACACCCTAACTGAGTTTGTGAACGGCTACGGGTTTCTGGCCGTGTTTGTGGCAGGGGTCGTCATCCGCAAATGCTATCGCTGCGATCGCTCCAAACGGTTTGCCCAGGCTGCTTTTATCGAGCAACTTGAAAAACTTCTGGAAGTTGCCACCATTGTTTTGCTGGGGTCACTGCTCCAGTTTGAAGCCATCCGCTCGAATATTGGGCCTGCGCTAATTTTGGCGATCGCGATTCTCTTCGTCATTCGTCCGATCGTAACTTGGATCAGCCTCATCGGCAGCACACTGCCCCGTCGCGTGCGCTTGATGATGGGCTGGTTTGGTATTCGCGGAGTGGGGTCTATCTATTATTTGACTTACGCTCTGGGTGAAGGATTCACGGGTGAACAGGCAAATCAGATTGGGTGGATGACCTATACGGTGATTACCCTATCCATTATTCTTCATGGCGTTAGCGCAACTCCACTGATGCAATGGTATGAGCATCATCCAGGAGAAAAGAGGAAGAAATGAGGAGTCAGAGATAAGAAATTCTATACGGAGGTAGTCACCAATAACAATGTATTTCTGGTTCCCTGACTCTGGCAGGGAGCCGCTGCGGGAGCCTCCGGCTCCATTTTAAATGGGAGCCAGAGGCTCTAACGGGCGTTCCCAGCGAGACGCTGGGAACAAGGAAACACTGACCTTCACCGTTAGCTTTTTTCGGAGAGCTGCTCCAGTGTTTTGATGACAAGGTTGGGCGTAAGCACCTGGGGCAGCACAATCGGCTCTGAAGGGGCGATCGCCGAATACGCGACATATAAGGGCACGCCGTTGCGTCCAAAGGATTCAAGGGTTTGGGCGATCGCCCCATCTCGGTTCGTCCAGTCAGCTTTCAGGTAAGTAACGCCATACTGCTCAAAGGCGGAAATGACTTCTGGCTGGCTCAAGGCAACTTTTTCATTCACCAGGCAGGTAATGCACCAGGAGGCTGAGAAGTTCACAAATACCGGAGTTCTCGCCGCTTTAAGCTCGTTCAGTCGCTGTTCGGTGTAGGGCTCCCACTGGGCTGAAGATGCAGTTTCTGTGGTGGAGGTGAGTTGAGAAGAAGCTGGGGATGGGGCGGTTGGGATTTGCGTCAGCGTCAGGGCGGCAACGACCCCCGCTAGTGACACTCCAGTTCCCATGCGCTTCCAAAATCGTGTTCCCATCTGGGTTTTCTGATGAACCCAGGCGGCGAAAGCAATCAAAATCAGTCCGCAAAGGACAGCGGCCAGCCCCGTCGATCCGGCTTGTTGGGTCAGCACCCATACCAGCCAGGCCGTGGCTCCATACATCGGAAAAGCCAGCAACTGCTGAAAGGTCTCCATCCAGGCTCCGGGTTTGGGGAGGCGATCGCGCAGAGCTGGCGTCAGGCTCAAGATAATATACGGGAGTGCCAGTCCTAAGGCGAGCATTTCAAAGATGGCGATCGCCACGGGCACCGACTGTGTTAGCGCAACGCCAATCGCTGTGGCCATGAAGGGGGCGGTACAGGGGGTGGCGACAACCGTGGCAAAGACGCCGGAGAAAAATTCACCCCGATAGCCTGATTGGGCAGCGAGTCCCTGGCCGATGCCCATCAGATTTGCGCCAAACACAAACACCCCCGATAAGCTCAGGCCGACTGCAAACATCAAGTACGCCATCAGCGCCACAAACCAGGGCGACTGGAGCTGAAATCCCCAGCCGATCTGTTGGCCCAGGGCTCTCAACCCCAGGAGGACGCCGACGATGACCGTGAAGCTGGTCAGAACTCCAGCCGTGAAGGCGATCGCCTGGAGCTTGACTTCACGGGGCGACTTCTCGGCTTTCTGCACAATGCTCAGCGCTTTCAGCGACAGCACCGGGAAGACACAGGGCATCAAGTTCAAAATGAGTCCACCCAAAAACGCGAGGCCCATCACCTGCCAGAGGGGTGGCGCTGTAGAAGACTGACGTGTGAGCGGAAGGGTTGCAGAGACGGGAGCAGACACATTTATTGCTCGGGTTATCGTTTCTGAGTCGAGAGTTTCGGTCAACACCAATACCCCGTTAACCTCTTCCAGGTCAGTTAAATACCCTTGCTGAGTCTCTAAGGTCAGTCCTTGCGTATTCACAGTGAGCATCTGAGGTGCCGCATTCACAATGACGCCATCTTCTTCAGGAAAGAATGCTGCCGACTGTAGCGTCCCTTGCTCAAGTCCGGGTGCTTCGACGCGTAAGGTCAATGTGTTGTCGGCGATCGCCGCAGCAACGGGCCAGGGAGATGCTTGGGGCAACGTTTGCTGGGTCACTTCAAACGCCGATTGCCATTGAGCATTGAGACGAGGGGGGATGTCCTGAACAGGTAAGGAGAAATCGAGAACGGCACTTTCTGGAATGCAGTCTACTTTGCACACCAGCCAGTCCACATCAGCCCGAAGGGAAAGCGTTTGGGGGGTGGAGAGGGTATCGGCAGGGGTGATTGGAATGGGTAAGTAAGTTTCGTCTGA
>JAYKJC010000789.1:0-4244 GCA_035285885.1 Leptolyngbyaceae cyanobacterium
GTAATACGGAACCGATGGGCGTCCCCGGTGCGACGACCGTCGGCAGCGTCAATCGGGTGGGGATGGTCTGCATCCAATCGGGATACGTCAACCGTTCCACATCGTATCCCAGCTTCAAGCTGTTGTGATAGTCGCTGATGCCCAGTTTGCCATGGAGCAGAAACGCTAGCCAGTCGGCCTGGTGAAGAAAATATCCTGTGGGAAGGCGATCGCCCCCTTGCCTCAATGCATGAGCGCTGTCGAACTCCGGTTGATTCTCAGGATCTACCATTAGCGCTTGACAGGTCCACCAGATCAGCTTGGCCAGACTGGAGGTTGAGCTAAGCACCACAGGGTTGTCTGGGGCGATCGCCCGCAGAATACCAAGAACCGACTTTCCTCGATCATCGTTGTAGAGCAACGGCGGCGCGACGGGTTGACCCTGTTCATCGCACCAGAGCACCGTTCCAGAGGTGCCATTGATGGCGATCGCCGCCAGGTTCTGTCGGATGGTGAGTGGAATGTGGCGGATGACCGTGAGGAGGGCGTGTCGCCATCGGTCGGCCAAAGAATCACCTTCAGCAGAACTAGGACGGGGGATGTCTGAGTCATACGTGCATTGAGATTTCGCGTGAATCTGTTGGTGGCGGTCAATGGCGATCGCCCGAACGCCAGAGGTGCCAAAATCGATGCCTAAAAAATAGTCGATATCCATGATTGGGCGACCCACCCCTAAGCAGGTTGTCCCAGCGTCGTAATGTACAAAACCGCCTCATCCGAGGGAATGCCCAAGACCTCATTCACCGAGTCGTCAAAGAATCCGGCGATGCCACTGACGCCCAGTCCCAACCGAATGGCGGCTAAATTCATGCGTTGTCCCAGGTGACCCGCATCCATATGCAGATAGCGATAGGCGCGATCGCCATATCGATGAATCGCCTTCTTCAAGTCAGCCGTGTGAAATACGACGACAGCGGCATCTCGGCCTAAGTCCTGCTTCAGACAGAGAAAATGTAGATCCCGTCGGAAGTTTCTAAATCGGATTTGGCGCAGTTCCTGGGCGTGGGGCGCGTAATAGTAACAGCCTTCGTCTAAGTCATCGACCCCAGAGACGACGATAAACGTTTCAATCAGGCTCAGGTCAAAATAATCCGGTGAGCGATCCAATCCCTGCGGGGGGTAATGGTGGGGTTGGTAGGTGAAATCTAAAAGGCGCTTGACATCCTCTAAGGAGAGATTCGACCCACTGTACGAGCGGGTCGAGCGGCGTTTCAAAATGGTGGCTTCCAGTCCCAGCAGTTCAACATCCCAGTCAATGGCAGGTTCGATCGCCGTCTCAACCTTTAGACAAAATGGAAAGTTGTACTTGTCTAAACTTTTCCCATCAGAAGTTTTGGCCGATGATGAGGCTTCATTTTCGGGCAGGGAGGATGAAGGGCGCTCAGCCTCTTTCTGAGATGGCCCGTCTTGGGCAAGGGGGTTAGAAATTTTGATTGTTTTCCAGTTGACGTTTTGCGTGGGTGAGATGCTGCTCGCTTCGTGGAGGTTTGGCAGGAGTTGATGGGGGGCGATCGCCTCATCAGCGGGATGAACCGCCGACCCCAACGCCGTGGGATACAGAGGCAGATTTTGCTGAACTTCTAATAAGTCCGCCAGTGCCATGACGGCTAGTCCCCCTTCTTGGTCTGGGTCTAAATACAGCATCTGGTTGAGGGCTTCATCAGCGAACCCACCAATCAAATGAGGGCGATACTGATTGATGGCGCAAGCCAGCTCAATATTGCCGAGCAAATGTCCCGTATCCAGCAAAATGCGGCGATAGGCCCGCGCTCGGTATCGCCAGACCGATCGCCCATACACCGCTGTTGTGACGAGTGCAAACTGCGTATGGTCTAGGCTCGGATGCCAAAAGCAAGCTTCTTGTAGCGACTGCCACACATTGCTATCCCAGAATTGGATTAAGCGATGACCTTTGGGCTGATAGTAATACAGTCCAGGTGCGAGAACATCAGTTCCCCGAGAGACGAGATAGACTTCTGCCGGGTAAAGTGCTCCTGCCGAGGGTGCCGAACGGAAAAAAACTGTGTCTCCCGTTTGCGTAATGATTTTGACCGTCAAGCCGTAGCTGCATAATAGTAACCGAGAGAGACGTTTCCTCTGCTGCTGTATCTTGGCATCGAGATCGTGTATCGAGCCAGAACCGGATTCTTTGTCTTCTTCTAGATAAGGTTTTAGGGCGTACTCAAGGCCAATTTTGTAGTCTTTGAACGGAACAGGTTGGTTGTCCCAGTCCAATGGCCCCGCCTGCTGCTTAATCGTCTCAGGTGAATATTTAGTTTGCTGATGATAATGCTGGGAAATCGAAAGATTGGGGTTTGGCATAGGGAATCAGCATGACGTATCAGTAGAGCGTGAATCTTAACCATGTTCATGATGAGAGGTACGGCTCCCACCGTGATGTCATCTGCACATACAACCATACGGGCTTGGGGGGATGTGGGGCTCCCCACTATGGGGAGAATCCACACGGGCTCGATGTCCTAACGCGGAGACGTAAGGCGACAGCGAGTACTCAACGAACGATGATGAGTGTTCGTTTTTTCACTTCTCTATCGTAGTCACAATGTTGGGTAACGGGTAGAGTAAATTACTACTCTCCGAAGACTTTTTGGGGTGAAATGGGGCGATCGCCCCATTTCACCCCAAGGAAATTACCCACACGAACTCTACAAAAAAAGATGCAACGTCCATGAACGTCGCATCTCTCATCGGAATATTTGGTTGGTTTGGCAGAAGCTAGCCTTACAGCTTGCTGCCGCACTCCGGACAGAACTTGTGGGTGCTGAGTGTCTCAGAGCCGCACGAGCCACAGGTGGACACAGTAACAGGCTGACGAGATTGAGGACGCGTCGGTAGCCCAATCATCTGAGCATTGCTCTTACCAGGTGCGACCATGGGGTAACAGTTCTCATCTTTTTTCACATGCACATCCATCAGGACTGGGCCGTCATAGGCTAGCATTTCGGCGATCGCCCCCTCTAGGTCTGCCTGATCGGTGACGAGCATCCCTCGAACGCCGAACGACTTCGCCAGCAGTTCAAAATCAGGCATCCCCGTCTGCATATTCGACGACGAGTAGCGCTCACCATAGAAGGTTTGCTGCCACTGCCGCACCATCCCCTGCCAGCCGTTGTTGACGATGACTGTTTTGACAGCAATGCCGTACTGAGCCAGCGTTGCAAGTTCCTGCAAATTCATCTGGAAACTGGCATCTCCACTCACGCAAATCACTTCTTCGTGGGGGAGCGCCACCTTAACGCCCATGGCCGCAGGCATTCCATAGCCCATGGTTCCCAAGCCTGCACTTGAAATCCATTGCCGAGGGCCATTCTTTAAGAACTGAGCGGCCCACATCTGATGCTGACCCACGTCCGTGGTGTAATACGCATAAGGAGCCTGCTCTCGGAGCGCCACAATCACTTCTTGGGGCGAAATTTGCCCCTCGTAGCTGGGAGCAACTAGCGGGTAGTCTTGCTTCCAGGAGTCAATCAGTGTCAGCCAGGGCTGAGTCTGAGCTGGGTTAGGCGAAATCCCCGATGCGATGTCTCGCTCAAGCAGGGACGAGAGAACGCGACGAACATCCCCAACAATAGGCACCTGCGGCACCCGGTTTTTGCCCACCTCAGCCGGGTCAATATCAATGTGGATGACCTTCGCTCGGGAAGCAAACTCGTCTAGTTTCCCCGTCACCCGGTCATCAAATCGTGCCCCGACAGCAATCAGCAAATCACATTCGGTCACCGCAAAATTGGCGTATGCCGTTCCGTGCATGCCCAACATTCCCAGAGCCAGCGGATGATGCTCGTCAAAGGCTCCTTTACCCATCAAGGTTGTGGTGACAGGAATTCGGTACCGCTCAGCCAACGCCAGCAGTTCTTGATGGGCACCAGCGGTGATTGCCCCACCTCCCACGTACAGCAGGGGACGCTCAGCTTCTCGAATCAGTGCAAGTGCCTGCATCAACTGACGAGGATTACCCTTCACCGTGGGCTTGTATCCGGGCAGCTTCACGCTTCCTGGTTCCACTGGAACATAGTCAAATTCTGCTAAACCCACGTCTTTCGGAACATCAATCAACACGGGGCCGGGACGACCTGTATTGGCGATGAAAAAGGCTTCAGCAACCGTCCGTGCCATGTCTTTTGGGTCACGAACCACATAGGAATGCTTAACAATAGGGAGGGTGATTCCGAAAATGTCGGTTT
>JAYKJC010000790.1:0-5827 GCA_035285885.1 Leptolyngbyaceae cyanobacterium
TGCTGAATGGGCTGTGAACGCTGCCGGGCGGATTCCGAAGCCAGGTTCCTTTCGGATATCGGCCTTGCTCATCTTCAAACACCCCATCGAGAACAAAAATCTCCTCGCCTCCCCAGTGCCGATGGGGTTGAAACCGGGTACCGGGAGCCCACTTCACCAGAGCCACATTTTCAGTTCCATGGGCATGGAGCGGCATCACCTCCAGCCCCGGCACTAACCCCGGAATCCATGTGGCCTGATGGGTATCGATCGCCACACGAGTCTGATCGTCTGGACTCATCTGCCAGAGCTTCACCAAAATCGTACAGCCCTCGGCGCTGCTGGGGGTGTGCTTGGAACCCACGGGATTCCGGATATACATGCCGGGACCATAGTCTCCCGTTTCATCCGAAAAGATGCCCTCAAGCACGATGAATTCTTCGCCGCCTCCGTGGGTATGGGCAGAGAAATGGCTACCCGGAGCATAGCGAACGATGGAGGTAGCGCGGGCTACTTCTTCTCCATCTCGCTCTAACATGCGTCGCTGCACGCCTGCCATGGGCGAATCTCGCCAGGGCAACTCTTCTGTAGAAATAACCACACGTTCAGATACGTCTGCATTGAGCTTCATTGGACACCTCCATTAATATTCTTACTTTTTTTTTGGAAAGCGTGGCTCCGCCACGCTTTCCAAAAAAATTTGTTTAGCGCATTCCTTGTTCCCAGTGTCTCGCTGGGAATGCCCGCGAGAGCCTCTGGCTCCCGTTCAAATGGAGCCAGAGGCTCCCGCAACGGTTCCCTGCCAGAGACAGGGAACCAGAAATTAGAGAACGCTAAACACATACGTGGCGGAGCCACGCTTTCCAAAAAAATTACTCAAACTATAGCGCTATGCGTGTTGATTACGTACAGGTGTGTGGGACGCGCTGCGCCCCACACACCTGTTTTTGTGCTTAACGCAATTGCAAATCGCTATATTTGTTTAAGAGTCATGCGCCTCATGCTGCGAGTCATATTAATTGCGGCCAGCCATAACGCCCCCGTCAACATCCCAGATGGCTCCGGTGACCCAGTCGGCTTTGTCGGAGAGTAAGAAGGCGATCGCCCCTGCCACATCATCGGGAGTTCCAACCCGTCCGATGGGATGAAACGCATTGAAGCCCTGGAGCGTTGCGTGAACGTCTTCTTTGGGGATAAAGCCTTCGTAAATGGGCGTTTCCACCACCGCAGGGGAGACAGCATTGACGCGAATGTTATGGTCAGCCAGCTCCATCGCCAAATGTTGCGTCAGAGAATGGAGACCCGCTTTCGCCATTGAATACGCTGAAGAGGGGGTTGCTTTCACCGCCTGCTTGGCCCACATGGAACCCACATTTACGATCGCCCCCTTCTGCCCCCGGTTAACGATGTGCTGAGCAACAGCCTGGGTGATGAAGTACGTTGCTTTGTTAAGGTCGAGATAAAGATCATAGTCCTCTTCGGTGTGCTCCAGGAAGGGCTTGGGTAAGAAGACGCCCGCCGCATTGACTAAAAGCGTTGCATCGGCGTGGTCCCGAGTGAGGCGTTCTACCAGTGCTTTGCGGTCGTTGCGATTGGCAATATCAGCCTGTTCGCCCACGACAGAACCGTAGGCACTGAGTTCTGCAACGGCAGCGTGCAGCTTTTCGGCTCGACGACCAATCAGCACAGCAGAGCCGCCTTGCTGAAGAACGATTTGGGCGATCGCCTTTCCAATACCACTGGTGCCACCGACAACAATAAGCTTCTGACCTGCGAATTCTTGAGCCATGATACATCTCCTTGTGTTTAGACAGAACAGTTGGACAGAGTGGACATTACAGCGCTGTGCGCTGAGGTTAAGCCCGGTTGTGTGGGGCGCGGTGCGCCCCACACAACCGTGCTTGCGCTTAATGCGAATGCACATCGCTACCTAATCATCTATCTACTAGTAGATAGATGATTAGGTAAAAAAATTACGAGCTGACCTTAGTCAATTGACTAAGGAGATCTCTTGAAATAAAACTACCAACCCACGGTGCGTTACGCTTCGCTAACAGCACCCTACTGCCGGTAAATTCTTTCCTAGAAAGTACCTAAGGTCAATTGACCCTAACGGATTGAACACTTGGATTGAATCACCGGATAAATAATCTGCTCATAGGCTTTGTCTCCATTCGCTGCTGAGCGAGCCAAAAGTTGCGCTCCCTGAAACAGTGAAATGAATGTTTTGGCCTCATGCTCCGGTGAGGGTGAGCAGTTCCAAAAACCGTCATCGCATCCTTGCTGAAGAAGAGTGGATAGCCATTCTTCGACTTGTTGGAAATACCCCCGAATCTCATCTTGAATCGACTCTGGCAACACCTCAAAATCAGCCGCCAACATTGCACAGAGACAGATCTGATGTTGAACCAGTCCATCTCGGTACAAATTGGCGAACTCCATCAGCTTTTGCTCTGGAGTGGCTGCCAGTTTGGAAATGCGATCGCACGCACGGGCCATGCCGTCTCGATATCGCTGCACCAGACGCTTAACCAATTCTTCTTTGGAAGCAAAATGGTAGTGAATGCTGGCTTTGCGAATACCGACCTGCTGAGAAATATCAGCATAGCTAAAGGCACTATAACCTCGGTTCCGTACGATGTCTTGAGCGACATCCAGGATTCGTTGGGCGGTGTTCTTTTCCATGAATTCAATATCTACCATCTAGTAGGTAGATGTCAATCTTTTGCTTATAGAGCGGTGTGCAAATGGATTAAGCACAAAACCAGGGATGTGCCCACATCCCTGTACTGAACCAACGCGCATAGGCTGTAGCGTTACGCTTTTGCGTTAGGTCATAGCAGGTAAACCTGTGAAAAAAACTCCCCATAAAAAATGTGGCGGGCATAACCCACCACACTTCACTGCTATGAGCTTGCCCGAAGGCAAAGCATCAAACGATCGTTAAATGCATCGTTTGCGATTAAGCTTCAACAAAGTCAGAACTTTCAGCATGGATGGAATAGCCATTTTGCGAATGACCATTTTGCGAATGACCATTTTGCGAATGACCGTTTTGAGCCATCTCTCCAAGCTTGCCGTTCACATGTCCATTCCCATTGCGGGGCTGAATCACGCCATACCCACCATGATTGCGTTCGTAGATGACGTTGATTTCTCCAGTGTCTGCATTTCTAAACATGTAGAAATCGTGGTCTACAAGCTCAAGTTGTTCTAGTGCTTCTTGAACCGTCATCGGGGGCATTGCGAAATATTTTGAACGAATCACATTCTCAGGTAGCTCAGGAGCCCGATCTTGGGTCAGGTTTTCAACAACGACTCCAGGAGCTAGGAAATCGGCTGTTTTCGATGGAATGTGCTTGTGATTTCGACGCTTTTCCTTGTACTTGCGCAGCTGACGGGCGATTTTGTTAGATACGAGGTCAATGCTTGCGTAGAGGTTTTCACTACTTTCTTCTGCACGAACAACTGCGCCATTGGCGTAGATGGTAACCTCGGCAGTTTGCTTTGGATTTATCCGGGGATTCCGAGCCACTGATAAATGAACATCAACTTCTGTCGTAATACCTTGGAAATGACTCACGGCCTTTTCTATCTTTTGATGAACGTAATCGTGAATCGAATCAGTAATTTCAATGTTTTTACCCTGGATAACAAGCTTCATAAAGCTGCCTCCCTATGAGATTTTGTCTGATACTCCTACCCTACCAACTTTGTATTCTGCACGACGTTGAGCTTTAGAATGTTTTGCATCGCTTGATAATTCTTGATTCGGAAGAGCTAAAAATTGACGGTGATTGCGTTGTTCTACCCTTGCAAGAGGTGAAGGGTAGGTCAATACACCGAATTCTAAAATGATCCCAAAGACTTTTTTGTCCAGTGTTTTATCCAACCTTTTATCCAGCGAGTATCGGCATGTCGAAGAAGCCACGAAAATGTATTCTGTATTGTCCGGGGCTTGTTCCCTATCAGCGGGCATGGGACTGGCAGCGATCGCTCGTCCAACACCGTCGCCAGAGGCCAGATCTCGATGATGTGTTCATTCTGCTTGAACATTCTCCGGTCTATACCCTGGGTCAGGGGTCACAAACGGGTTTCTTGAAGTTTGATCCCTCAGAAAGCGACGTCCCCGTTCATCGCATTGAACGGGGCGGAGAGGTGACGTATCATGCTCCGGGACAGATTGTGGGGTATCCCATTTTGAACCTGCGGCATTACGAGCAAGATTTGCACTGGTATCTACGTCAGCTTGAGGAGGTGATTATTCGAGTGGTGGGTCACTATGGTTTGAGAGGGGAAAGAATTGCTGGACTCACGGGGGTATGGGTGGATCATCACAAAATTGCTGCGATTGGCATTAAGGTGACCCGTTGGATTACGATGCATGGGTTCGCGTTGAATGTCTGTCCAGAGATGTCGGGGTTTCGTCAGATTGTGCCCTGTGGGATTAGCGATCGCCCAGTCGGTTCCCTTGAGCAATTTTGTCCTGGAGTTTCAGTCTCAGACGTTCAACCTCTTGTGCTGAAGGAATTTGCCTCGGTTTTTAACGTCTCATTGTGTCTCCAGTCTTCTTTAAGGCTGGAGACGATTACGGGCTGTAGCGATAACTTAGAACACATGGGAAAACACGTAGGGAATCAGGCGGATTGACCATGACTCGACTGTCACGCGTTGTCGGCTTCATTATGATTGCCTGTGTTGCGGCAATTTTAGTATGGCGGAGTGCTGACCTGTTTCCAGAAACTCAGCAACCCCTGCGGGATAGGGCGTGGGCGAATGCGGGATCTCCTGAGCAGGCAGTCGTTTCCCAGTTAGAAGAGCACCTGTCAGAGCGACACGTTGATGGCGATCGCCTCTTACGCCACGTCGAAGCGCTATCCGTCATTCGGCACAGTGAAAGTGAGCGGGGGCAGGCAAAGCAATACATTATGGAGCAGCTCCAGCTTGCGGGATGGAGACCCGAAGCCTACGAGTTCAGCGCAAGCATCACCAGCGATCAGGGACGGGGCGTCAATATTGTTGCAACTCAGCCCGATCCGGCTTCAGACATCGATCCTGTGACCGATTCAGTGACCGATTCAGCTCCAGGTGCAATTCTCTTAGGGGCACACTACGACACGGTTGCCGGGTCGCCTGGGGCAGATGACAATGCGAGTGCCGTGGCGGTTGTTCTCGAACTCGCCCGATTACTGGCGGATGTGCCAACACGTCACCCGCTGACTATTGCGCTATTCGACCTGGAAGAAACCGGACTTTTGGGCAGCACAGCTTTTGTTGAGACCCTGGGGCGATCGCCCAACATCGAGGGTGCCGTCATTCTAGAAATGATGGGATATGCCTGTTATGAAGCGGGATGTCAGACCTATCCGTCGGTGCTGCCCGTTGAGCCTCCTTCAGACACGGGAAATTTTCTAGCGGTAGTGGGTGACCTTGGCCACTCGTTCATCGTGGACGCATTTCGCAGCAGCGCAACTGCCTTGCAGGACACAGATAAAGTTCCTGATGTGTATACCCTGCAAGTACCCACCCTGGGCCGATTAACCCCGGATTTATTTCGCAGCGATCACGTTCCTTTTTGGCGCAGTGGAATTGGAGCGGTGATGGTGACCGATACGGCAAACTTCAGAAATCCGCACTATCACCAAAGCAGCGATCGCCCAGACACCCTGGATATGGATTTTCTAACAGGTTCAGCCGGGATCACGTTGCGGGCGATCGCCCACCTGCTCTCATGACAATGACGAATGACAATGACGGAAACATATAACTCATGAGAGACGCAACGATTCCTCAGCCCGTAGGGCTATATTACTTGCTCACCATACGCGATATCGGCTGCGGAGATAGG
>JAYKJC010000791.1:0-4422 GCA_035285885.1 Leptolyngbyaceae cyanobacterium
CAGCGTACAGGCTCGTCTCGATCTGCTCGTCCGTAAACCTCGCTCGCTTCATCACTGCTCCTCAGGTCAGAGGAGCCATTGTCTCTAAATCACCTTGGTCCGGAAATCCCAGGACAGGTCACTGCGCTGTGCTCTGTTAAAATCGAGTCTGCTCAACAAAATGGCGGCGACAACAACGAATGACAACCCAACACATCGAAGCAATAACCGTTAGATACATTTATTCTGCGTGTATCAAAACTACAACTCCAAACGCCTCTATCTTACACGACCCGTGGTTTTCTGAAGGAATCTACGACGGGAGTTGGTTTCATTTTCCCAAGGTTTCAGATCCACTCAACAGCGTCGGCGATTGCGATTTTATATACATCTCTCACATACACCCCGACCACTACGACGCCGGTTTTTTGAAATCTTACTTTTCCAAATACGGGGAAAAAAAAGTATTAATCGCAAATCACGCACCCAATCACCTCTTTGGAAAAATGAAAGCTGATGGTATTAAGGCTACAGTTCTTATCGATCCGTTATTAATCGGCAATACGATGATTGAGATTCTTCCGCATAAGACGGGTAGTATTTCTGATATCGACTCCGCGATTATTGTTAAGTTTCTAGATAGTAAAAATCGGACGCATTGTATTGTTAATGCCAACGACATCATTTTTGATGATTTTATGAAAGCATCACTAAAACAGTGTGCTGGCGCTGTTGATATTCTTCTTTGTGGCTATACAGGTGCGGGGCCCTATCCTCAAACATACTTTGATTTGAATGATCCCACCATTGGCATTGAAGCAGAGAGAAAGAGAAACGCTTTCTTCGAGCGATACAAGGGTCTTATCGCAACCATACAAGCCAAGAGAAACATCCCATTTGCTGGCAAGTATGTATTGGGCGGAAAACTCGTTACACTTAATAGCGTTAGGGGGGTTGCTGACCCTGTTGAAGTGTTAGATTTCGACCCATCTGCCATAGTGCTTGACGACAATGGGGGGGAGATCAACACTCTCACTCTGACCCCAACAGCCACTCGCACAGAGCGATATAGTAAAGAGCTTTTAGCTAAAAGGTTGGGTGAAATAAAGAATGCTCAGATGGACTACGAGAGACTCATCAGTGAAAGTGAGATACACCAGCTACCTCTTAAACGATTACTGTTTTCCGCAGCCCGAAATGCGATTGCGAAGTCCGAGTGTGATCACGATTACTTCTTCTGCGTAAACCTTCCCAATAATGAATACGCAGTGATAAACGCTAATAGGGAGTTATCCCCAGGAATCAAGATAGCATCTAAGGAATCTCTTCCATCGCCGAGAAGCGAAGTCTATATAGATCCTCGATACTTATTCGGTTTATTAACTAATGTTTATCATTGGAACAACGCTGAGGTAGGATCTCAATACGACACTCGAAGATACCCTAATGTATTAGATCGAAAGGCGCAGTCATTTCTGAATTATTTGGCTATTTAAGATCATTGCGGCAATTTTTGTTGGGAACAGTGCGGCGCGATGAACTCTTGTTTCAGACCGCAGCTTCTGACCAAGTCTGTGAAGCTCCTGCTGGTAAAGACCAAGCTATTGTCCGATCGCAACAAGACGGGCTGTTGCACTCTGAGGTGGACCAATTCTTTGAGAAAGGTTCATGGGAAAGATTGAACGGGTTAACCGCCGTGGGATCTACAAGACTCGCAAAGAAGCCAAGGCAGATGTGTTTGACTACATCGAGTGTTTCTACAACCCCAAACGCCGTCACTCGACGATCGGTTATGTCAGCCCGGCAGTCTTTGAGTCAATGCAATATGCTTAAGTCGGTGCCAAGGAAACCGGGTACAGCCAAGTCTACGGTTAAACAAGGCAGGCATTCTAATATAAGCTTTATTTAATCTGGCGATTTTAAAATCTTCATTTTGCCACTAATAAAAATTTAATCATCTAGATTTCGGAGCGTGAAGTTGGACAACTTAGTAATACTTCATCCGAAAGACTTCCTAGTTTATCGGGAGTTCTACAAAGACCTGAGTGACAAGTGTGCTGTCTTTCACTCCCCCGAGCTATACGAAGCATTTTCAAGGTTTTTTCCTGATTCAATATATATCGCTCCTTTTCCGTCGATTGATGGCTATGACGTAGAAAGACGCGCTCTCGCCTTAAGTGTGCATGTCGACAGTTTAATTGAAGAAGTTTTTTCTTTGGTGACGACCGGATGGCTCTGGCATGACCTTTGGTTCCTCGTGTCGAATATAACCAACCACTCTAGCGCTGCAAATGCAATTTTTAGGGAAATCGGAGAAAGAACGATCATCTATAACTGTCCAACCCAACCATATGAATTCGGAGTGCACTCTTTCATTGGCCCAATTTCAGCCGGAAGCGTCATTAAAAATCTTCAAGGGAGGGTGAATTTATTAAATAGCGGTGGTCACGATGTAATATATCCCAAATTTCACATGGAGGAGTTATCGAAAACTATCGGATCTAGCGACTATTCTCTGGTGAATCTTGGAACATGTTTTTACGACAAGGAGTTGTTCGAGAATAATATTAAAAGATCTTTTCCTAACCCTATTTACATGCCATTTGGTAAGTACGATCCTCCGCACGTGAATATTCCAAGCGCTCCAAAATCTGATATCGATTTTGATTACTTGTCTGATTTGTCGGATAGTGTGGTTGAATTATCTTATCGGATCAGAGGGCTTATAGCGAATCTCCTCCCCTTTGAGCCGTACCTTGATACTCAGTCTGAGAAGTTTGCTACTCTAATCGCCTACAAGTACAAGTTTTACAAAGATCTTGAGTCTTTGATACTTCGAAAGGGGCCACCCTTCGCTGTAGCGCTCTCAAATCACGAGTCGGGCTATACCGCCCCAATGCACAGCATTTGCAGGTCTTACAACATTCCGACCTACATTTTCCCTCATGCCAAATTCAATAATTTGAGATTATCGACGCGGCATCGAGCCAACCTTCATGTGTTGGGCCATCCACTTGGCCGGCCAGCCAAAGACTACGACGGAATTTATATTCAAACTGACTATTCACTTTTTGCCGTTGATTTTGATGCACATCCAGGTATTTCTAAGAGTATGCGTGTCGGCGTGCTCTGTTCGAGCAATGGTATGGATGGCGTTTCTGACTTTGACTACTCTAGGCTATGTGACAAGTTGCTTGCTTTGTCCATATCTCTTGAAAGGATAGGGGTGACATTAGTTTTTCGTCACAGAAGGGCCTCCTCGTTCGCGCTCTTGCTTGCGAGGCTGTCTAGTGATCGTTTTGCGAGTTCGGTAGACGAATCATCCTTGGACAGTTTCCTTCGATCGGTTGACTTTGCTTGCTCTCTGGATTTCCCGACGAGTGCAGCAGTTGACAGCATTAATTTAGGTAAGCCTGTATTTCATCTGGTTACGTCCGATTTGAAGTGTCCTATAAACGACGAGATGTACGATCCCTGTGTAATTCCTTTCGTCTCGGTTCAATCAGCTCCGAGCTTTATAACCGCCCTTTACGATGTACCCTGGCTAGGTGATGCGTTTGCGGCTGATCAGAGAAGACGCCTCAAGGAAAAGACTAGTAACCGAACGTAGTCAGCAGGAATGCTCAACAGTCGAATGATTAAAACCACCCAGCCTCCGCGAAACCAGGGGAAATTCATTGCCTATCTGGTGGCGGTGATGGACTGGGCCTCTCGCAAGGTTCTGTCTTGGAGGTTGTCGAACACCATGACCACGGACTTTTGCACCGAGGCGCTCGAAGAGGCCATTACAAAGTACGGCAGGCCTGAGATCTTCAACACCGACCAAGGCGCTCAGTTCACCAGCGAGCAGTGTAATGACCCACTGATTTTCTGCTCAGGTCATACTTTTGAGAGGAGAACTTCTTGGGTGTGATCGTGGAAGAAGAGTTCAAGCGTTGGACGGGCAAGAGGAAGGCTGCCATGGTGACAGAGATCTTGCAGGGCAAGACCTCGGTTTCTATAAGCGCTCCTTTTAATGAGAAGACGGAGCACTACATCTTCTGCAATCAGGTGGCTACGTTTAGGATTTTTCCGATTTGCCCTAATTAAATATCAAAGACTGCGGAATGGAGTATAATCAAAAAGGTATTTTGCGAGTGGCTGCTATTTCTCCAACTATTTGTTTGGCAGACCCCACAAGTAATACTTTACACATCTGTAAGAGTATTAGGGAGGCTTATGATGCTGGCGCATCAATTATTGCTCTCCCTGAGCTATGCATAACAGGTTACAGCTGTGGAGACCTTTTTCATCAGGCACTTCTGATTGAAAGTGCTAATGAAGAGTTAATAAAAATAGCAGAAGCATCAAAGAATATTAACGCTGCAATTGTTGTCGGTCTCCCTGTTCGGTTCCGAGGACGGCTTTATAACTGTGCGGCTGTCCTTTGCAAGGGCTCCATAT
>JAYKJC010000792.1:0-2691 GCA_035285885.1 Leptolyngbyaceae cyanobacterium
GCGTTGATTAGCCAGGGCTACCCGATCCAGGCCAGCTCCATTGGCATTGGCATTTTGATTGGGGTACTGGCGGCCAACCGGGTGGCCATGACCGCCATGCCCGAAATGGTGGCGTTCCTGAATAGCTTTGTGGGCCTGGCGGCGGTGCTGGTGGGCTTTGCCGAATATTTACAGCCCAGCTCGGCCCTGGTGGGCATCGAAGAAACCATCCATCGCATCGAAATCTATGCCGGGGTGTTCATTGGCATGGTTACCTTTACGGGGTCGATCATCGCCGTGGGTAAGCTCCAGGGAATCGTCCCCAGCCGGTCGGTGCTGCTCCCCGCCCGCCATGTGCTGACCATCGCCATGATGGTGGCCATGGTCGCCTTCGCCTTCCCCTTCCTGGCGGCGACGGGCACCGAGGGACTGCTGCCCCTGGGCGTGCTCACGGCTATTTCCGGCATCTTCGGTATTGTCATCGTCATGGCCATTGGCGGGGCCGACATGGCGGTGGTAATTTCTCTGCTCAATAGCTACTCGGGTCTGGCTTCGGCGGCGGCGGGCTTTATGCTCAACAACGACCTGCTGATTATTACTGGGGCCCTGGTGGGCAGCAGCGGGGCCATCCTCAGCTACATCATGTGTAAGGGCATGAACCGCTCCTTCCTGAATGTGGTGCTTGGCGGCTTTGGGGAAGGGGGCACCTCCGTGGGTAAAAAAGTGGGCTCTGCCGATGAAGCCACCCCCACCAATGCCGATGAGGTGGTGAGCCTGCTCAATGATGCCAGCAGTGTGATCATTGTGCCCGGCTACGGCATGGCCGTGGCCCAGGCCCAGCATGCGGTGTCAGAAATTTGCCAGAACCTGCGTCGCAGGGGTAAAGAGGTGCGCTTTGGCATTCACCCCGTGGCGGGCCGCATGCCCGGTCACATGAACGTGCTGCTGGCGGAGGCCAACGTGCCCTACGACATCGTGCTGGAGATGGACGAAATCAACGACGACTTCCCCAAAACCGACGTGGTGCTGGTAATTGGGGCCAACGACACCGTCAACCCCATTGCCCAGGAAGACCCCACCAGCCCCATCGCTGGCATGCCCGTGATGGAAGTGTGGAAGGCGGAAACCTGCATCGTGCTGAAGCGCAGCCTGTCGCCGGGCTATGCCGGGGTGGACAATCCCCTCTTTTATAAAGAGAACAACCTGATGTTCTTCGGCGATGCCAAGGCGAATGTGAACGCCATTCTGGCTAAGCTGGCGCCAGCCGAGGCCCCCGCTACGGTACCGGTGGAAGCCCTATCGGCGGCGTAATGCTGATTGGGTGAGCGCTCAGTCCTCCGGGTGTGGTTACCATCTGGAGGGCTTTTTTATGCCCAGTGCTCCCTGCACCGATCCCTTTTGCATAATGGGTATAGGGCAGTCATACCAATTCTCGATTTTGAATTTTCGATTGGGGATTGAGTAATTCTTACTATGCCTGCATTTCAGCGTTCTCATCGGTGACCTTACCCTGAAGAATTGGTGTCACCCCTTTGGTTAGGACATTTGTCCAGGATTGTAGAAGACGATTGCGAGGCGGCTAGTGCTCCAGTATTTGCAGTTAACCGATAAGCTGTGTTTCAGGCTGGTCGGCCAGCGCTATACCTTCAGAGACCTTGGATGTTTACCATGACTCAAGCTACCCAACAGCGCAAGAAGCCTTTTTCTAGCTTTTCTTACAAGGATGCCTTTAAGCATTTAGGCATCACCGAGTTGACCCGCTGGCAGTTAACCGCTGAACCCATTCCCCTCAGTGACTTCTTTCAACAGCGACTGGAGCGACTACAGCGGTTTGACCTGGAGTCTTTGGAAGTGTCAAAAACGTTACTCATTGACGCCATTTGTGAAGAAGGGCTGGAGGGGTTCGATCGCCTAAAGGTCTGGAAAGGGGCTTACCTGGAGGGTGAAACGGTGTGTGGCAATGTGGATTATCTGATTGCCGAACGGCAGGCTTACCTCGAAGCCCCCCTGGCCTGTGTCATTGAAGCGAAAAAAGACAACTTTGAACAGGGCACAGCTCAATGTCTGGTGGAAATGAAGACTTGCTATTGGGTCAACCGGCAGATGGGGCAGACCATCGACATCTACGGAATCGTGACCAATGGCGAAGGCTGGAAGTTTTATCGATTGAGCCACACTGGAAACGTGTGGGAGTCTCTGCTACACGGTATTGGCGAGATGTCCACGCTATTGGGGTTGCTGCGGGCATTTTTCCATTTGTGTGAGCAAAATTTGATTCGGTGACTTTCCTGCTAAATTTGGGCCACCGGGAATAGCCAACACTTTATCAGGATGTCCGAATGTAGCGCGACAGGTGGCAGGCGGCAAGCTTTACATCCTCTGGACTCACTCGTTGGGGCTCGTTTTCATCGCAGCTGTCTCACCCCAGGCCAAGAATTCGTGCCAGTTGTTAGTGTTCCCTCAAGAAAGCCCTGATATCGCTTCGGGTATTTCAACTGGTTTTTGCAGCAGAATTACATCGTTGCCGATGAAGGTGATCGAACACCGCCAGAGCTGCGACAGCCAGAGAAACGTCTCTCGGGAAAAGAAGCACACATGGGTGAGGTCGTCTTTGTAATGCCAGGTCGCAAACGTGGCGCTCTGGGTATTCCTGATCTGCAGGGCACTATTTTCATTGCCCCGTACCTCCCCTGGGTGGGCCAGCTTGGTCAT
>JAYKJC010000793.1:0-2668 GCA_035285885.1 Leptolyngbyaceae cyanobacterium
TATTCCATACAGAAACTCAAGCGGGTATTTAACACGATTAGCCAAAGGAGCAGAAGGAACACTACTAAGAGCAGGAGCATCTGTACCTGCTTATTCTACATTCACCATTCCAAACACAATATCGGCACTTTCAGCTTTTGTTGCGAATAGCGCAAATGTACTTACAGAAATAACTCCAAGTGCCGGACAATCAATAAGAGTTAACGCTGGTGGAACAGCTTGGGAGGCTTATACTCCGGGTGGTGGAGGAATCGGTGGTTCAACAGGTAGTGTTGACAATGCTTTACTTAGAGCAGATGGTACTGGTGGTAGTACAGTACAATCAAGTGCTGTATTGTTAAGTGACACAGCAGATTTAACACTTGGTTTAGCAGCCAGTACAACAGGTACAAACAGAATTATTGACGTAGCCGGAACGGAAACTCATATAGGAGTTGCAATACAAGCAAAAGGAGTAGCTGGTGTGTTTCTTGGTAGTGGTGGGAGTCAATTTACTCAGGTAAATGGAATACTATATGCTGTTGGTGGTATAGTATTAGGGTCTGGTGGCTCGACATATACAATAAATGGGCGGGATCAGTCAACCCTCGACTCTGATAGTGATGATATTATTTTTAGATCAGGTAATGCGGGTACAGGTGGTACAGGAGATCACAATAGTGGTGATTTATATTTTGATATTGGAACAAAAGCTGGTTCTGGTGTAAGGGGGAATACTGGTTTTAACACTACATCAGTTGCTAACTGGCAATCAATGGAGCGTGGATTGTTCTTTGGTAATGCCACAACAACACCTACTGGAAACCCCGCTGATGGTGTGTTTGAATATTCTACTGACGTAGAAGGAACTGCTGAAAAATATATAAGAACAGAAAGTGGTGCTGTGGTATGTGTAAGCGGACTGCTTGAACCTATTGAAGTAAGCGGAACAACACTGACCCTCTCAGAAGATCATAGAGGTAAGTTCCTGTATTTCACCAACGCAGCAGGTTGTACTGTAACAGTACCTACTACACTTAAAAAAGGATTTAGTTGTGTAATGATGCAAGATCATGTAAGTGGTACTATTTCAACAACTGGGGCTACTGTAAACGGTAAAACAGCTACAACAGCACAGTACGATACAATAGGATTAGTTCATTATAAGGATACAGATATTTACTTTGGAAAATGATTATAGCTAACGCAATAACAGTATTAGGTACTAAAAATACAGTAGGATCAATTCAGTGGTGGCGTGGTTTATCTGGTAATGTGACGGTAAATCCAGATGATATTATTTATGATCCTATTTCTGCGGCAGACCTAAATGCTTCTTATGTAAATTTAGCAAATCCGGGCACAAATGACGTTGGTGTTGGTAGTGCTCCAGTATTTACAAATGGTTGGGTATTTAACGGAACATCAAATTACTTAAGTGGTATACAGCCATTTGGGCCATCAAAAACATTGATAATTTGGTTTGAAAAATTTGGACAAACTGGTATTTATGGTGCTGGTGACAATAAACTATTAGTTAGACCATATTTAAGTCCGGCAACAACGAGGTTGACGTTGCAGACCAATGCAGATTTAATAGGTGATACACAATGCGGTATATTAGGGTTAAGGAGAGGACAGCCAATTTTTAGAAACGGTAAAAATACAGGAGTTAATTTATCATCTACATGGCCAGCGGGTACAGATTATCCAATTTTTATTGGAGCAAGAAATAGCGCTGGAACTCCTCTTCAGTTTGGTGCTGGTAGTGTTTATATGTATGCACTTTATAACAGGGTTCTAAGCGATGCAGAAATAAAAGATGTTCAAGATGGGATGATTGCCAAATATTCCGAAACATCACCTTATGAATCACAAGTATTATCAACAAATCCCATTGTTTACTTCCCATGTAATAATTCAAAGGGGTATTTCATGGTTGATAAGGTTAGTAACATTGGTTCACAAAGTTCAAGATTTGGCCCTACTGCTGGTGCTGATGGCCCAATTGGTAAGGGAAAGGCAATACAAGGAGGAAGTACAGCATCAAGTTCGTATTGTGTTGCTGGTGATTCATGGCCTGTTACTGCTGGTGTTAATTTGAATGAGTTTTCTGTTGCTTTTTGGATTAAAAATATTAACGCAGACCCACAGGCAAGACCTTGTAATATTTATAGTAACACAGGTGCAGAATATTTAGCGGTTGAGATTAGAAGCGGAAACATTGCAATGTACTTTGATGATTCAGGAGCAGTGTGGAATACAGGGACATTAGCTGTTACACCAAATGATACATGGGCGCACGTTGTTGCATACAGGTCAACATCAAAGGGAACCTGTGGCATTTATTTAAACGGTACTCATTATACGGGTGCTTATTCTGGATTGGCTGGCGCATATACAACAGGAGTTCCCGATAATCAATATCCGTTCTTAGTGCAAAGTATGACTGGTGCAATGAGTGATATTGCTTTTTACAACCATGATCTAACTCAATCAGAAGTTAATTCTTTATTATAAAATAGTGGTATGATTGCTAACATAATAGGACTTGGATTTATAAGTGGCGAGTCAATACCTAATGGTGATTTATTTACATTAGAAGATGGTAATTATTTCTCAACTGAAGATGGAAAGTACCTTGAAATTGATTCACCAGATGCACCACCTCCGTCAGGTGGTTCTTATG
>JAYKJC010000794.1:0-4053 GCA_035285885.1 Leptolyngbyaceae cyanobacterium
ACACGGCCGGGACTTACGAAAGCCCTCATGTCTAGGGTATTTTTGTGGGTGGTGGCTGGCGGGGCCTGCCACCACCCACAAAAATACGTAAGTCCTATCGGCTCAGCAGACAAACAAGCAAGAAAAAAGGCGATCGCCCGTATCTGTTAGAAAGGCGATCGCCTTTTCAGTTATGCACCAGAACATTCAGAGGGATATAGCCCTACGGGTTAAGCTTTGAGCCTGTTTCCCCCGCTGCGCGGGGGAAACAGGCTGATCGAATGTCCTAACGCAAAGGCGTAAAGCGATAGCGAATAGCCTACTGATTAGGCTTCGATACCGAGAACCCAAAGTTCCTCACCTGCACCGATTGCATTGCCATCCGCATCTAGAGAATTATTGTTCGCTCTGAAGTAGAGACGACCGCCAACTTCAACAAGATTGGATGGATTCGAGCCTTGAACATCCAGAATGGTGTTCCCATCTGCGTCTGTAGACGTGGTGTCATCAGGTCGAATATTGGCAAATGGAGTCGAGAGAGTCGATAGCGCACCGTCTACCTTAAACAGCTCGCTACCTGTAACATCAATTTCCTGAGGACTGGTCATTTGACCGCCACCTCCATCAGGCTCCGTAATGTTAACGGTGTCGAGCTGAGAGGCTGTAAAGTAGAGCGTTGGCGTACCGCTACCAATAACCGTCAAGTTGTCAACGTTTCTCAACTTGCTCGTTACCTGGTAGTTGCCTGTGTTGCTGCCGAGATTCAAGTTCACGGTCGCAACATGAGTATCAGAAATCCCCCAAAGCTGTTTTGCTTCAGAAGCCGTATCTCCAACAAAGTACAATGTCTCACTTCCACCATTCGACAAGACAGTCAGTTGCTCTGGATTTAGAGAATCTGAACCACCCAGGTTGGCGACTTGTTCAACACCTGAATTGTTGCCCGTAACACGCCAGATACCTGTTGTTTGGTTACCACCATCGATAGCGACAAAATACAGCGTTCCGTCAAAGGCCGTAAACTCGCCGTATCCGACAGCATCATTACCTCCAAAGGCAGCAGAGGTTGCGACTTGCTTGAGTGTCGTGCCCGTCGCAGCATTCTCAACGACCCACAAGTTATTGGAGAAAGTAGAGGAATCTGCATTGAAATACAGATGTCCGTTTGCCAATGTCAAGTTACCGGGTAATGAGTCTCCGGCTAACTCAGTTGTACCAATCTCAGTCACGGCATTGGATACAATGTTGTACCGATAAATCGACTCGCCACTTGCATCCGTTGCAATAAAGTACAGGACTTTACTACTACCGTTCTCAGCAAAGGTAAGCTGATTCGGATCTGCGTTATTTGAATTACCCCCACCTTGAGCGATGTCGGTCAATCGTGTCGCCGAGTTTCCATCGGTGACCCACAACTCAGTACCAAACGTACCGTCATTTGCGGTGAAATAGAGTTTTCCATCCGCAGCTAAGAAGTTGGAATCGCCGAGAATACCCGAGCTACCGGGGTTCGGGTTAATGTCTTGAACTAAACTAATTGCACTGCCGTTATAGACATAAAGCTCTCGACCTGTTGCTGCAGTCGTAGCAGTAAAGAAGATGTTTCCATTAACGTTGATGAGGTTGCCAAAACTCGATGCATTAGCTGGCGCTCCAATCTTCACGGTCGTTTCAAGGGTTCCTTCCGTTTGCCACAATGCATCCTCCGTTCCATCGTTCGCAAAGAAGTAGAGAATTCCGTTTCCACCGTTGCCAGATGGATCACCCACCAGTGTTGTCCCTGCCAAGGATGATGCTGTTCCTGGGTTCACGTCGCTAACAATGGCAGGAACATCCAAAACCGAGTATGCCTGCAAGTTCATTCGGTAAAAGGCACCATCATCGACAGTTGACGGATAAACTCGGATGAAATACGTGCCCTCTTCAAAAATACCCGCAACCTCTTCTTTGTTGTCTCCGCTCCGAGAGGATGTTGTAACAGGAGCTCCTGGAATCAAGTTACCGTTACCATCAAGAGACGTGGATGGGATGATTTGCAAGTCTAAGTTACTGGTTCGACCATCAATATCGTCGTCCTCAATCTCATCCAGGTCGATACCAATGAATCCACCTCCCGATGGAATGATAATTCTGTAGTAGTCGTTTGAATCGGCCCCACCGACAAAATCATTAAACGTCTGGATTTGTGAGGGTGGACTACTTAAATTGAGTAACCGTGATTCTTGTATCGTCGGCGTGTTTCCGGCTCCATTGGGGTCAACATCCGAAGGTAAGGATGAGAGCTTGAGGGAGTAGTCGGATTCTCCGAGGGTTGATGCCGTGAAGACCCGAATAAAATACGTTCCTGCATTGAGGGATTGACTAATAGATTCGTTAGAAGCCCCAGGCCCATTGGACAGAGCGACTTGAAGACCAAGACTATCTTGAATCTGTACATCAATATCAGTTCCGAGGGCAGCCCCATTAAGCCCTGTTAGCTCAAGGTTAAAGGTGGATGCAGTTTGCAGGTTGAATGTGAAGTAATCCTGTGTATCCCCACTGCCCAGGTAGAAGGTTTTGGTCGCAAATCCAGAGGGCAAATTGTTATTGTCATAGGTTCGTTCTTTGAAATCGACGGTTAGCAACTGAGCTGCCGCTCGGGAATCGTTGTTATCAGCAGGAATCGTTGGCCCGCCACCGCCACCGCCACCGCCACCGCCACCGCCGCCCGTATCAGTGCCGCCACCACCCGTGTCAGTGCCACCGCCACCTGTATCAGTGCCACCCGTCGTTGGATCGTCGGGTAATGTTTTGGCACTCATAACCATGCGGTAGCTGGTATCTGTGCTGCGCTTACGAGGCGTAATCCGGAGATAATAGTCATCTGCATCCAGTTCTTCCTTGAAGCTGATTTTTCCGGAACCATTCTGACGAATGACTCGCGTCAAGTTCTGTCGAATGTCACCCTTGTTGATCTCACTGAATGGCGTCCCGCCAATTGCGTTAATCACCTCTGAACGAGGTTTATCGAAAGAGTAAAGTTCGACACTAACAGGGCCTTTAATCTTCTTGATGACTGTATTTAAGCTACTCCGCTTTTTTAGTTGGATGCGGTATAAATCGTCATTGTCACCTCCTCCAATGGCATCGTTAAATTTGAAACGTCCTGTATCAACCCCCTTTGCCCGTCGTGCTCGCTTTAAAAAATCTTTAACTCGATCTTTTGCCATAGGAAATCCCATCCCTTTGTAGGTGCATCGTCGGGTCTAGTATTTCCTATGGCTAAGCCGAATGGCTTCATTAGTTTTCGGGAACCTTGAAAGGGCTGAAGCTGAAGCTGTCCGTACAATTACAGATTCTAGGCGTAGTCTTCGATGGGAAGACAGGCACAGACAAGATTGCGATCGCCATAGGCATCGTCCAATCGTCCGACCGCTGGCCAGAACTTGTTTTCTCGGGTCCACGCAGAAGGGTAGGCGGCCTGTTCTCGGCTGTAGGGACGGTTCCACTCGCCAATGATCAGACCTTCTGCGGTATGGGGAGCGTGTTTCAGCATATTGTTTTCGGTATCCACATCACCCGATTCAATGGCTCGAATTTCCTCGCGAATCGAAATCATCGCCTCGCAGAAGCGATCGAGTTCGGCTTTGGACTCACTCTCAGTTGGCTCTACCATCATCGTGCCGATCACTGGCCATGACATGGTGGGTGGGTGGAAGCCGTAGTCAATCATACGCTTGGCAATGTCTGTCACGTCTACCCCTGCCGACTTTCTAAAGGGGCGCGTATCAATAATGCATTCATGAGCAATCCACCCGTTACGGCCTTTGTAAAGAGTGGTGTAGTGACCTTCGAGGCGCTTAGCAATGTAGTTGGCATTCAGAATGGCAACTTTGGTTGCACGGGTGAGTCCCGATGCACCCATGAGCGCAATGTACATCCAGGAGATGGAGAGAATACTGCTGCTTCCCCAGGGGGCTGCCGACACAGGGCCAATGCTGTCCGTGTTGCCGATGGTGGCGAGGGGATGTCCAGGAAGGAATGGAACGAGGTGCTGCTTCACCCCGATGGGCCCCACACCGGGACCACCCCCAC
>JAYKJC010000795.1:0-3189 GCA_035285885.1 Leptolyngbyaceae cyanobacterium
TCTCAAAAATGGGTTGAAGTTGGGTACCGAGAACAAGAAACAGAGACCCATGTCCCTTCGCTCTTGTTCTATGTTCAAGATAATGGGATTGGGATTCAACCAGAACAGTGCTCAAAAGTCTTCGCACTGTTTAGACGCCTCCATCCCCACGATCGCTACGGCGGCGGTTTTGGCGTGGGGTTAGCGGTGGTCAATCAAATCATTAATCGTCACAACGGACAGATCTGGGTTGAGTCTACCCCTGGCACAGGAAGTACCTTTTTCTTCTCTATTCCAAGCGTTGAACCTCTTTGGAATTGTGATAAAACCTAAAAACTATCTTTAGATGCAGCTAAAAGCTGCACCAACTCTGCTATTTATAAACAAAGATGTCGTTTTGTATACATATTTAAAGGCGAATGATTATGCCGCCCTCCGAACCGCTGTTAGTTGTTGAAGATAGCAATGCTGACTTTAATATGCTGAAGCGGGTGTTACGCAAGATGGATGTTCAAAGCCCGATTCATCGATGTGAAACAGGTGATGAAACGCTGGCGTTCATGTCTCAGTCTGGAAAAGGTCAAAGTTCCAATGAATCGACTCGGCCAGCCATTATCTTGCTGGATTTGAATTTGCCTGGAACCGATGGCAGAGTTGTGTTGACTCGCCTCAAGCAAGATGAGGCATTCGCTTGCATCCCGATTATCGTCCTTACAACATCCACGGCCCGCAGCGACATTGAATATTGCTATCAACATGGGGCAAATGGCTATTTGGTCAAGCCCATGGGGAAAGAAGCATTCCAGAAAATGATTCAAGCGTTTGTCGATTACTGGTTGGGAGCCAACACGTCTCCATTTCTAACGGTCACATGAAGTGGTCACATGAGCGAACGATTAGGGGTGTGCAGGCTAGCTTCTACATCCTAAATTCCCGTATTCTCCACCGCGCCATATTCTCCACCATCGCCGTATTCTCCACTACCCCGACAGTCTTTGGAATTCATTACAGTCTTTGGAAACTTTCTTTATTTCTGCGATGATGGGGGCTGCACACAACTCGGCAAAACTCTCAAATCCTTCAAAGGAATAAGGTTTTAAGGTTCACAGCACGTGCCCGAACGCCTCATATCCTTCTTGAACTTTGCCAAGTCGGGTTCTGCAATGATGGGCTGAAAGTGGATAGTTGCAATGAAGAATCCTTGGACATTGCTAATCGTAGATGATTCTTCAGCAGATCGAGCCATCTATAAACGATATTTGTCACAAGATCCTCACCAGAGCTACATCGTCGTAGAAGCAAGTTATGGTCAGGAGGGGCTGGACATTTGCAAAGAATTGGATGTTGACGCTATCTTGCTGGATCTTTTGCTTCCGGATATGTCGGGGTTGCAGGTCTTAGGCTTTGTGCAGCAGCATTATCCTCAGATTGCGGTGGTGATGCTAACGGCTCATGGGGATGAGCAGGTGGCTGTGCGCGCAATGAAAGCGGGGGCTCAGGATTATCTCGTTAAAGATCAGCTCAAGAAAGATACCCTCCAGCACACGACTCGGAATGTCATCCACCAGGCTCAACTTCAGCATCAGTTACGCAAGAATCAGGAACAGCAGTTGCTTATTTCTCGCCTTGCTTTTCAGATTCGCCAATCTTTGGAATTGGAAGAAACCCTAAATACGGCTGTCACTGAGGTTCGCTACCTGCTGGAGTGCGATCGCGCGCTGATCTATCAGTTCTCAAAAGACATGAGCGGCACGATTATTGCAGAATCTACCGCCAAGGACGTGGGCTCGGTTCTCCATCAAACCGTAACCGACACCTACTTTCAGACCCACGGGGCTGAGGAGTATTGCCAGGGGCGGAAGATGATTGTCGCGGATATCTACACCGCTGGCCTCGATCCCTGCCATGTGGACTTGCTGGAGCAATTTAACGTCAAAGCCTCTCTCGTGATTCCCATTCTGACTGGGGGCGATCGCCACACTCCGTTTACCTTGTGGGGATTATTGGTGGCCCATCAGTGTTCATCAGAACGGCACTGGCGAGCGGATGAAATCCAGGTGATGGACGCCTTGTCGATCCACCTCTCAATTGCAATTCGGCACGCTGAGCTTTTGGCTCAAACTCAGGCTGCATTGGATCAAGAAAAGGCGCTCACCGCCTTTAAATCTCAAATTATTGCGACCGTCTCCCATGAATACAACTCGCCTCTGGCGGTAATTCAACTCGCAGTAGAAACCCTCAAAGAGCATTATCACTCTCTCAATGAAGCAACGCGGGAACAGCTCATGGATGTGATTGAGAAAAAAACGAAGCACCTATCGACGCTGGTCAATGACATGCTGCTGGCTAATCAGGCTGAGCTTAGTCAACTCAAGCTAAAACCAACGGCCATCGATCTAAAGGAATTTTTATCTAAACTAATTGAAGAACACGAACTGATGGGGAGCGATCGCCATACGCTTTCTCTAAATGTGCGAGGAGAGATTGAGGGCTTTGTGGGAGACTTCGGATTGCTCAAACAACTCTTTGGGAATCTCTTGTCGAACGCTATCAAGTATTCCCCCGAGGGGGGCCATGTACGAATCTTACTGAGAGGAGATGCAACACACTTGACCTGTCAAATTAAAGATGAAGGCATCGGAATTCCTCAGGAGGATCAGAAGCGGCTGTTTCAGCCGTTTAGTCGTGCCAGCAACGTTAGATCCATTGCAGGAACTGGATTAGGGCTCCATATTGTGAAGGTTTCGACAGAGCTTCATGGCGGTACAATTCACCTGGAGAGCCAAGAAGGCAAGGGGACGTGCTTTAGTGTGTCCTTACCTAAGCATCTAAACGCGACTGGAGCTTAGAGAGATGGGGTCACCTTCCTACAAAGACATTCCTTCCCAAGGCAGAGATGCAAATCTCTATTCGAATAGCGATTTGAGTAGAGATTCAAATCGCTTTAAGCTTCGACGACGGCTGTCCATCAGCCATCTACTCAGCACTTTCTGGTCTGTAGACGTTCTGGCACCAGTGGGCGTTGGGGTACTGGCACTAGTGATTTGGCAAGTGGCCGTGTGGGTAGCGGACGTTCCTCCTTACTTGCTTCCCGGTCCCATTCTTGTCGTGAAAACGCTGGTGATGGAATGGACGACTTTGTTTCCATCTCTGCTGGTGACCCTACAAATTACCCTGACGGCCTTTGTCGCGGCTACCCTGTCAGGCTTG
>JAYKJC010000796.1:0-8472 GCA_035285885.1 Leptolyngbyaceae cyanobacterium
GATTCCGGCCTCAGCCCGCTTCAGGGCATCCATTATCTGGCTTATCCGCAAATCTCGACTTCCTCATGTAGAACTCCTCCGATTGAGAAAATTCTACTTCAGACCCCCGCTAACCTCAGGGGGGATCATCAGCACAGCTGACGAGCTTCGCCGAGGCCGTCTCCGGGTCGTTGTCAATTCGGCTCGCCTTTGGCTTGCCTGAGAAATCGATCAGTTCATCGAGTACCCGCAGCAAATGGGTAGAGAGAACTCAGCTGCCACACTCAATACGGAGAGCCTCACGATTTCCCTCATCAATCACGTTCAGCAATCGAAACTTGCAACCGTCGTATGGCGTGTCGTACATGAAGTCCAGCGCCCATACCGGATTCAACGCCTCGGGTGCCATAAATGGCTACCACCCTCGGGTATTAACCCGTTTCTTCGCCCGGCGCGGTAGGTCCGATTTCATGCTGCAAAACACTCTGGGCACGCGCTTATGGTTCCATGGATGACCTTGATCGCTCAGACGCTGGAGACACTTCCAGAAACCCCAGCGACCATGCCTCTTGACCGTGTCTTCAACCCAGCCACCACCGGCGCAACGCGCCCGAGCGGTTCTAGAGCTTTCGGGAGAGAACATCCCTAATCGCCGTATTCTCCAACGCTAGCTCGGCCTACATCCGTTTGAGCCTGGCATTATCAGCGTCTAACTCATTGACTCGCTTTAGCTCCGGCAGCGATACGCCAGTATACTTGCTCTTCCACTAGTAACATGACGGTGCAGTGATACCGTGCTTGCGACAGATTCCAGACATCGGAATACCAGACCCACCCTCCGTCAGGATCGCCGGAACCTGATTCTCCGAAAATCGTGATTTATCCGCTGCTTGATCCTCTCAATTACCGGAAGTCTCTATTTGTACCTTTTCCCAAGTTTGGGGAAGTCTATGAGCGTGGTCTCCAATCTGTCACCGGCTGAGCTGCTTTAGTTTTGAATTCTTCTGTATAACGATTGACAATCATGCCTCACTTAATGACCTAAACTTTCAAAAGCTGAGAGGAATCAAATAAAGCCGGGACCGTTAAGGCGTTGGCGACAAAATCGCATGAAAATCATAGTAGGTCTGGTCTAGCTTAGAACAAACATAATCACCGACATACCAACCGTTCTTTAAAGAAACTAAACGAAGCCAACGCAATATATCATCGTGCCCCTCGAAAAATTCTCGAGCGAACTTTTGGTCGGCGTCATCAAATATAAAATTTGACAAAAGACAGAAGCCGCCGTTTTGTACCGCGAGGCGTAAATTTCGAAGAACTTGATCAAAGTTGTCTATCACGTACCATAAAAGTTGGTTCAACACTACTACCGAGAAATTGTGGTCCAGCTGGGCCAAACTTGATTGAAAGGTAGGGGAAGCGACATCCAGAACGTGGAATTCATAACCCGGATAAAGTTTGAGCGCCCTATCTATCGCCACACGGCTCTTGTCTGCTCCTATAACGTCGAAATGGTTGCTGAAATACTGCGTGGTAGCGCCTAGTCCACACCCTAGGTCGAGGAGCCTCCCATCAGAATCCTTGGTTGTTCGAAAGCCATTGCGAAGGATCTCGACTTGTCGTTGCCTCGATATAGCGTACCTCCCTGGAACCGACTCGATCTGCCCCCATGGATTTTCCTCATTCTGATAAAGGCCATCGAAATCGCCAATGAATTCAAGGACGCCGTTGTTGTTATTGAATACAAAATTCGACACGTTAAATCCTTTACCAAGAAAGTAATTTTGGCCTAGCGAATCTAAGATAAACTTTAAGCGATTTTTACTAATATCAACTCGCTGGAAGGTTTAATTAGCTGCCCTTTTTAGACTACGCAATTCTGCATCTAGCGAGTTCATCAGCTTTTCTTTCTCAACGTTTGTTGTCAATGAACAGGTAAATAAAAGTCCATTTTTGGGCAAATAAACCCCGTGTTTATCAAGCATATTTTTTTTTAATCCGCTAAACAAAGACCAATTTTCTAGTTCGAGTCGATCTCTTTGATCGCGATTAAAAAATTCTCTGTCGGTAAACACTAGTCTTGAAATTGAGTGAAAGCCGATTGCCTTAACTGGTAAATTCAAATCGCGGCAGAGTATGTTTATTTCGCTTCGCAGAGAAACTGCAGTCGCATCCAACTCAGAATAATTAAAGTCTGACAAAAGCTCGAGAATGGTTAAAACGCCTGTGAGGGCGATCGGGTTGCCGGAGAAAGTTCCGCCGGTTAGTACGGTATTCGTGCTGTTACTCATCAAAGAATCTAATGCGCTCTCGGAGATTGCTGTTATCCCAATTGGATAACCCGCTCCGATAATTTTGCCGTAGGTTATAAGGTCAGGATTTAGGTCATAGGTTCCGCAAACACCTCCGATATTAACTCTGAAGCCGGAAATCATTTCATCAACTATTGAAACTATTCCTAACTCCTTACAGACCTTCAATACCGAGGAGAGAAAATCAATGGAAAATTCTAACGGCGTTGCCCCCGGTACAGACTCTATGATTAAAGCTCCTACATCTTCACGCAACAGAGTCTCCTTCAATTCGTCAAGACTTCCGTAAGTAAGTGTTACCCTAGTTTTATTTAGAGTCTCTTGAGGAATCCCCGTATCTTTGATATCAACACCAAGACGAGAGCCGTCGTCTAGTAATGTCCACTCATTCATTCCGTGCCAGTTGCCCCAAAAATGGGCAATCTTTTGTTTTCCAGATATTTGCCTTGCGTATCTAATAGCTCTTTGTGTGGCCTCTGATCCTGAACTAGAAAATACAAGACCAGCAAACGTGTCAGGAATTGCTTTGCCAATTAGACTAGTAACTTTATGGTGCGAATCTGGTAAGCAACCATGTACTTGGTAATTCGCAATTGCATTACCCAGACTTCTTACCACAGGCCCATAAGAATGACCAAAAATCTGGGCGCCAGAACCCAACGAGAAGTCTAATATTTTTCGATTAGACTCCAAAAGCAAGTAATGCCCTTCGGCGCGCTTTACCGGGCTTGATAAATCCTGAAAATGATTTAAAAGCTTCATATTTTAAAAATTAATTACATTGACTTAAAATCTTACTATGCGGTTGCCGCAAGAATAAACTCTTAGGAGTTTTGAGAATTCATCGAACAATTCGATCATCTGTTCGTTCATCATCGAATTTAAACTTCAACAGAAAACTTTGTAGCGCACAGCTACTTGCGGTAAAAAATATAATTCGCCAGTGTTGGGAATTGCGGCCATGAGCTTTTGATGTAACTGTTACTGGCGTTAACTTGCGCCGGGTCAAACCCAAATCCGAATGATTCAATGAACTGAATTGCCTGGAGATGCTGAGGAATGGACCGGTCAAGTTCAATCAAAATTGAGTGTAACCTACTTTCTTTTTCCAATAAGGCAATGCTACCAAGCAGGACATCCTTTTCCAAGCCGTCAACATCTATTTTTATAAAGAGTCTTTCGAACTCACAATCAATACAAATTTCATCAAGCCTAGTCTTATAAACCACGCGGTGGGCCCGAGGATTTTCTGCCATCAACAAAGAGTCGTTCAAATCTAAATCAACGGAATTCATGGATCCACCAGCCTCGAACGGATTTGTAACAAACAGTTTAGTGACTTCAGATTTAGATCCGCAAGCGAACGGATAAATTTCAAACTGATCTGATCCAATTTCATTTACCATTCTGTTCATCCAAATGGAGCGATAGTTCTCTAACTCAGGCTCAAGAGCAACCACTTTAGATTTTCTGAAAATGCTTGCGTACAGGGAATATATCCCAATGTTTGCGCCAACATCAATTAACAAATCTGCTTCTTGAAGAGTATTTAACCAAGCTATGGTCTCTGGCTCTGATGTCAGTGCTTGAAGGCCTCGGTGCTCACAAGTAGAACTTAGACACAAAACCCTCATTTCTGAAAGCGAATTCTTAATTGAGATATATGGGATTCCGTATCTTGATTCAGATATTTTTTCAACGTCCATTATTTTATTCTCTCTTCATGAGTATCGGATTTTCGATCAAAAACGATAAAAAGCGCCGTCCAACTAACGAACCGCTACCTTTCGGTAAATCCAAACGAAAAGTAAATCGAATTTCGCAAGTACTCGCCTGTGAGTAGCTCGACTCCGTGCCATGAATCAAGCGTTTTCAAAAAGCAAATCCCGGACTTATTTTTATACGGGGAGGTTTTTACTAGGTAAAAATCATCTCGGTTGAACCTTCCATGACCAATATCAGTGAATGAGTCTGATTTAGGTCTGTAAATCGAGGTTCCTGAGGAAGATCTATTGCTCGAATTTGGCAAGTAAATAATCATAACAAATATTTCGATAGGATCTTGTGTATGCGGCGGTATTTCGTACTGACTACTATCTGACTGAAGCATCAGATGAAATTTATAATCTGTATTAGCTTTGCCAACTCTCTGACTAAATGGATGTTTAGAAATTAAATCGGCATATTTTTTAAGAATCAAGTTTGCAGTATATGTACTACACAAATGCGATCGAAAGTCATTCCAGAATTTATGTTCATCGCTAGACTTCCAATGCGGATAACGGCTTGGGTCTAAGTCGAATAAATCAATTACTCTTCGAGATTGATCACTATAGTCTTCGGGGCCATTGAATACTACGCTCTGGGGTAAAAATGATCCAGTCCGCGGAAAATTCTTTTCCAGTTCTAATAATTCTCTATCGCCAACAATTTCCTTCACTATCTGGTGTGGAAATGGATAATCGCGAATAGGGGTATTTACTATTGAATACAAGATTTGTTCAGCTATGTCTTCTGTTTTTAACATGCCACTATTCCTTAATAAGATTAACCAGGTTAGAAAGTATTGCTTGTTGCGTGATCGGTTATTGACGGTTTCGATTGGTCTTCTAATCACTTACATCCAAGGTTGGTTGGAGTAGCCCTAATTTGTCAATACTCCCTAAGTTTTACGGGGGTCTGAAGTGGAGTTTGCTCAATCGGAGATTTTCTGCATGACGAAGTTGAGATTTACAGATGGCTACATGTTGGAAGCGCCGAAATGACTCTAAGCAGAGCTCAGGGCGCCCGAATGTGGCCTCCCCGGTCAAGTAGACAATTTAAAAGCGGAGACTTCGGCGTTAACCACCCTCGGCAGACACGCCAGCGAATCGAACAGCCAGGCATTGAGCACTTCCTGCGAATGCCATGATTAAATCGCTGAACAAACGCATTTTGGTTTGATTTACCCGGCTGGATATGGCGCAGTTTAATCCCCTGCTGCTCGGCCCAACTAACGAACTTCGCTGACGGCATCTCCGGGCCGTTATCCATTTGAATCACCTTGGGCTTGCCATAAAACTCAATCAACTCCCCCATGACCCGTAGTAGCCTCCATGAAAAAATTGAACTGTCACTCTCAATCCGTAGTGCTTCCCGATTGCCTTCATCAATCACATTCAGCAATCGGAACTTGCGGCCTTCGTATAGCGTGTCGTGCATGAAGTCCAGCGCCCATATCTGATTCAACGCCTAGGGTGCCATCAACGGCTGCCGCACTCGGGTAATAACCCGTTTCCTCGTCCGCCGCGGTAGGTTCAATTTCACGCTGCAATACACCCGAGGTACGCGCTTATTGTTCCATGTATGACCGTGATCGCGCAGAGGCTGGAAGCACTTCCAGAAACGCCAGCGACCATGCCGCTCAACTGTGTCATTTAATGCAGTCACCAACGGCGCATCGCGCCCGATAACTTCTGTTGGCTCTTGATATTGCGCCGCCCGCGACTGGCCTGCATTACAGCAGGCCTTGACTTTCGAGAGTCGATGTTCTTTCACCATCACCTCGACTACCGATTGCTTCGCCGACCGCGCTAAAGCTTTCGGCAGAGAACGTCCTTAATCGCCGTGTTTTCCAACGCCAGCTCAGCATACATCCGCTTGAGTTTGGCATTCTCAGCCTCAAGCTCCTTGACCCGCTTTAGCTCCGGCAGCAACATGCCAGCGTACGTGCTCTTCCACTCGAATCCCAGAGCCACCCTCCGTCAGAATCGCCAGAATCTGGCTCTCGGTAAATCGGGATATCTTCAGTGGTCAAACTATAGGGTGAGGGCTATTTTTTTGCCAGAGCCAGGTATCTCTCATCATCTGGTCTAATTCTCTAACTGCGCTCCAACCTAATTCACGGTTTGCTTTATTTGGGTCCGCATAGCAGATAGCAACATCCCCCGGGCGCCGCGGAGCCGTACGGTATGGCACTGGCTTTCCGCATGCGGCTTCGAAAGCTCGCACAATTTGCAACACACTATAGCCCCGGCCTGTGCCAAGATTCCATACATGTACCCCAGAAAGTCTATCTAGAGCCTCAAGTGCGCGTAAGTGTCCTTCGGCTAAGTCCACTACGTGGATATAATCACGTACCCCGGTTCCGTCGATGGTTGGGTAGTCGGATCCGTAAACAATAAGCTCTGGGAGCCTTCCTGCTGCTACTTGAGCAATGTAAGGAACTAGGTTGTTGGGTACGCCACTCGGAGCCTCCCCAATCAATCCACTTGAGTGTGCACCGACTGGGTTGAAATATCTAAGTATGGCAATATGCCAGCGCGGATCTGACTCTGACAGATCACGCAATATATCTTCTACTATTACTTTGCTGCGGCCATAAGGATTAAGCGGACGGCCTAGGGGACAATTTTCAGTGATCGGGATTTTCCCGGGCTCGCCATACACGGTAGCCGAAGAGCTAAACAAAAAGCTGAATATGCCGGCAGCTTCCATCGTCTGTAACAGGACTTGAGTGCCGCACACATTATTGTCATAGTAGCGTAAAGGCTGGACAATACTTTCAGCTACAGCTTTCAGGCCTGCAAAGTGCATAACAGCAGTTAGACTGTGCTCGGCAAAAAGTGCTTCCAGCGTGGCTCGATCACGCACATCACCATGAACAAATGTCGGCGACCGGCCTGCTAAATGTGCTACTCGCCGTATAGAATCGACCGAACTGTTACTCAGATTATCGAGCACCACAACGTCTATTCCAGCGTCCATAAGCAACAAGGTGGTATGCACACCGATATAGCCTGCACCGCCTGTAACTAATATTTTCATAGGATATAAGTTGTTCCGTAAATCGTTATTAGCAGTTCCTACGGGGATCCCCCGATTTTCAGTAGACGCCTGGAGTAGCCTCGTACGGGCATGGTCTGCCGCGGATTGGGGGTGTTACCACTCCAAGCTATGTTTGGGATTTCGTGATTGTAGTACCACATCCAGCGTATTGCCTGATCCCGTTCGTTTATCCTCCAGTTAATTTTGGCGGCCGTTTCAAGCAACGTTACGCGTCGATGGCCGGCTCCTGATTAGGGGTGATGCCGTCCGAGGCCGTGTTCGGACATTCCAGATTGTAGTGCCACATTCAGCGAGTGGCCTGATGTTACACCCCATCAATCATGTCAAACAGCTGCTGGGCTAGCAAGTTATAACTAACGGTTCGATTGAATCGCTCGATATAGGCGTTCTGCTGCGGCTGGCCCGGCTGAATGTATTCGATCCGAATCCCTTGTCTACCGCCCCAGGTTTGTACCGCACTGCTGATATTCTCTGGTCAATTATTGCACCGGATGACCTTCGGTTTCTCGCACCATCTAATGATCCGTTCCAGCATCCGAATCAATCGCTCTGCTGGCAATGAAAAGGCCGCTTCGATACCCAGCGCTTCCCTATTAAAGTCATCAATTACATTCAGCAATAGGAAGGGCCGTCGGTCCGTAAGCTGATTATGCATAAAATCCAGTGACCAGACTTTATTGTTTTCAAAGGGCACACTCAAGTCCTTAGGCTCCTCCCTGACAAGCCGCTTTTTCGAATTGATCCGCAAATTCAGCGCAAATTATTTGTAGATCCGATAAACTCGCTTGTGATTCCATTGATAGCCTTTTGCATTTCGCAGATGCAGGTAGCAAAGACTAAAGCCCCAATTCTTGCGATTTTCCGTTAGCCGGATCAGCCAGTCGGCAATCACGTCATTCTCTGCGCGGCGTTCGGGTTGGTATCGGTAGCAGGTTTCGCTGACCTGAAATGCTTCACAGGCCAGCTTAGTGGAGACACATTTCTTTTGTACCGCTCGCTTAGCCATCTCGCAGTGACGAGATGGCCTCACCACATTTTTGCAAGGGTCTCCTGAACAATCTCAGCCTCCAGACGTTCATCAACGACCATCTTCCGGAGGCGCCGATTTTCTTCTTCTAACTCCTTCATCCGCAACATCATCGTAGCATCCATCCCACCAAACTTGGCGCGCTAGCGGTAAAACAACGCACTACTGATGCCTATCTCCCGGCGCAAATCCGGCACCTTGATTCCGGCCTCAGCCCGCTTCAGGGCATCCATTATCTGGCTTATCCGCAAATCTCGACTTCCTCATGTAGAACTCCTCCGATTGAGAAAATTCTACTTCAGACCCCCGCTAACCTCAGGGGGG
>JAYKJC010000797.1:0-7844 GCA_035285885.1 Leptolyngbyaceae cyanobacterium
AAACAACTTTTAAAACAGACCCTAGAAGGATCAGCCCCAAAAAATTACCGCTCAGCTTTTCGGCTGAACGTCCTTGAGATATGACTTGAGATATAAAAACATATCGGTCGTGTAATCCCCCAACTCATAATTAGTTATCAAATACCCCACGGATTTGCCACTACCTTAAGGCTGATTTGGAGCCAGTGGATGGGTGAGACTCAATACATCGCTGAAAGTGAGGGATATTCATTGACCTGTAGCCAATAGGCATCCAGAGCGACAATCATTTGTTCTAACTTTGTGTAGTTAACAGGTTTAACCAGGTAAGAATTTACACCCAAATCATAGGCGCGATCCACATCTAACGATTCCTTCGATGATGTCAATACCACCACAGGGATACGTCGAATGCTGGCTTGCTGCTTAATCCACTCTAAAACCTCAATGCCCGATCGACGAGGCAGTTTCAGATCCAGCAAAATCAATGCGGGAAGGGGATGGCGATCGCGATCGCCATAAACTCCACTCCCCGATAGATAATCAATAGCCGCATCTCCGTCTTTAACAACGCGGATGGGATGGGTGACATTGACTCGGCTAAACGCCCGTTCGATTAGCAAAATGTCATTTGAATCATCTTCAACTAACAAAATGCTGTATTCATGGAAACTCATTGTGAACTAGACCTCCCATTGGCCCAAGATATTCAGCCGACGCTAAAAAGTTGTTCATCACCAGTATATTTTTATGATTTCGCTGTTAGGACATCGAACACACATACCCTTCAGACGCTGCAGGAGGACACACATCAACCCAACCCGTAGGGCTTATAAACTGACCGCAACTTGTACAAGTAAGTCCAAGCTGACCCAACTCACCCTTTAACGCAACATGACTTAGGACGCTTCGTCAGAATTCAATCCAGTTAGAAAGTCATAGGTTTCTCCAGAAGGTTTCTCTGCAAGGAAGTCATGACTCACTCAGTCAATAGGATTGACCAGTTTGAGCAGCAACAATGAAAGAGGGGCACGATTTTGATCTGACGGAGCTAGAGCAATCACAGGAACTATGACATAGCTATTTGCACTTTTGTGTACGCTGCCGTACGGAATTTCAATTACACTATAGCGGTTTGGGATTGCATCCAACAACCATGAAGAATCAAGTCTTTCATCAAGCCTCTGTCGTAGAGATTCTCACGTGCATCTATTCACATATCAGATTATCTAATAACCGACGATACTCATCCTGAACAACGGCATAACACTCACAGGTGGCTGACTCTAGACCTTCTGAGTCGAGAATTTCAATATGTCCTCGACTGTATTGAATCAGTCCAGCCTGCTGTAACGTCCCTGCCGCAACTGTCACACTGGCTCGTCGAGTGCCCAACATGCTTGCTAAAAAATCTTGAGTGAGCCGCAACGTGTTTGACTGGGCAAAGTCTCGGGATTGAAGTAACCAACGAGCCAAGCGTTCTTCCACTGGATGAAACTGATTGCAGGCTGCAGTTTGGCTTAACTGAGCGAGAAACGCCTGGGTATAGAGGAGGAGAATATCATGCAGCGCTTCACCTCGACGGAATTCTGACTTGAGAACCGTGGCGTCAAGGGCGATCGCACTTCCCGCAATTTGCACGATGGCCCGACTCGACATCGACTGCCCACCCAGGTAAACCGGATAGCCGAGCATCCCATCATTGCCAACAATTCCAGCCTCTACGGTCGAACCATCTTCCATGATCTGAACGAGCGAAATCATTGCCTGATTGGGAAAGTAAACAGTCGAAATAACCTCATTCGGCTCATAGATGACTTGCCCCAGCGTCCAGTGGACTTCTCTTAACCGGGAGGCTAATCGTGCATACTCCTCTTCGGGCAAAGCGGCAAGGAGGAGATTTAAGGGTGTTTTGGGGTTTGAAGTGGTTTGTTTGGAGGGATTAGAACGCATAGTTTAAAGCCTCGGACAACATGACATCCCCAGGGGTAGTCCTTCAGATGTAAGGATATGTGGACGCACGCTCAGTACTCGCTTAGCGCAACGGTGTGATCCCCCGCTGTCGCTGCCCCCTAAGACCCTTCGGGTATGCGCCTTCGGCGTAGAAAAAGGGGGCTCACAAAGCAACTGGCTCGAAGTCCCCCTTGTCAAGGGGGATTTAGGGGGATCGGACAAAGATTTTGCTAAACACATACCACGCCCACATTCTTACCGAGAGACACATCCCCCTTAGGGAGTAGATTGACTCATTGCTCGTAATCGCCTTCGTTCCTCACGCAATAGAGCATAGCACTCACACGCACATTCTTCTAACCCCGCCTGATCCACGATAGTGATCACACCTCGACTGTATTGAATCAAGCCAGCCTGCTGGAGATGCCCCGCCGCTTGGGTAATGGTGGCGCGACGGGTATTTAAGAGTTCTGCGATGAATTGCTGCGTCAACTGTAAATCATCTCGTTGGAGCTGTTCATGAATGGTCAGTAGCCACCGGGCAAGCCGTGGCTCAATAAGATGATGGGCCTGACACGCTGCATTTTGAGTCACCTGCGTCAACACCCATTGGAGGTAAAATAGCACCTGCTGATGCAACCCTTCTCCTCGCATAAACTCTGCTTTTAGCACCTGGGCATCAATTCTTATCGCCGCAGCGGCAATTTGCACCACGGCCCGAGTAATGGTGGATTCTCCGCCCAGCAGTGCAGGAATTCCTACCAGTCCTTCACGGCCAACAAGGCTAAACTCAATCGCATGATCATTGACCGGACTCATTAAGGAAATCAGCGCGCCGACGGGGAAATACACATAGTCGATGGGTTCTCTCATTTCTTGGAGCACATCTCCGAACGAAAGCTCGACTCGTTCGAGGTGGGGGGAAAGGCGCTCATAATCCGTTGGAGGTAAAGCCGATAAAATCTGATTGTTCTGATTGGGGGGAAGATGGAGATTAGAAGGTTGATCGTTGGAAGCCATGTATATCAAAGTCCAGAGCATTGAACCTCAGTCATTTTGTCGGTAGGCAAGCGGTAGCTCAATCCAAAACCGACTCCCCTGATTTAGAGTTGAATCGACACCAACCCGTCCCCCCAATCGCTCAATGCCGCGTTTGACAATGGCAAGCCCGATCCCCGTTCCCGCATAGGATTCAACCCCATGCAGGCGCTCAAAGGCTTTAAAGATTCGGTCTTGATGATGAGACGCAATGCCAATCCCATGATCTTCAACCCATAACCGAACCCATGAAGGATAGGGAGACTCGCCCTTCATGGATGTATTCTTAACTGTCGAACCAATCGAAATTTGTGGAACTTTGTCAGGCGCGGCAAACTTGAGACTGTTATCAATGAGATTACTGAAAACTTGTCTGAGAATGCTGCGCTGAGCGTAAACCGTGGGCAGATGAGGCGCAACGGTGACCTGAGCGTTTTTCGTTGCGATCGCCGACTCACGATCGTCAATAATGTCGTGAATGATCTTAGCAGTGTTCACGGGTTGCAGCCGAATCTCAGTACGCCCTAAGCGACTGTAGGCTAATAAATCTTCGACGAGAACATCTAAATGTTCCGCAGAAGACCCCATCCGGTGAATATATTCTTTCCCCAAGTCATCTAAGGCCGTATCGTAGTCTTCGGCCAAGACTTGAGCAAATCCCTGAATGGCCCGCAAAGGTGCCCGTAAATCGTGGGCGACAGAGTAAGAAAACGCCTCCAGTTCTCGATTAACCTCCTCCAGGGCTTGGGTGCGATCGCGCACCCGTTGTTCTAGGGTCTGATTGAGTTTCTGGAGTTCATACTCGCTTTGCTTTCGATAAATAGCCGCCGCCAGAACGTTGGCGATCGCCTGGAGAAAATTAACGTCATCCTGGGTAAAGGCACGGGGTTCTGAAGAATGAGCGCCGAGTACGCCAAAGGGGCGATCGCCCTTTCCTTGAATAATCGTACTCATCCCGCTGACAATCCCATGTTGAGTAAGTAAGGGAGGCCCATGAAACCGGGTTTCGGTTTGTAAATCTTCTACAACAACGGGCTCTTGAGACATCAGCGTATACCCAGCCTGGGAGTGGCGTTCCGCTGGAACCGTGGCGTGTCCAACTAACCCAGACTGCCAACCGACGCCTGCTTGCAACACAAACGATTGCTGATCGGATGACAACCGAAGAACTTTTGCATACTCAACGTCTAGGCTGTTGGAGAGCAGGCGCGTGGTTTGCTGGAAAAGGGAATCTAAGTCTAAACCTAGCAGTGCTCGCTGACTGAGTTGAGTCATCACAGCTTGTTGCTTGAGCCGGGTGGCCAAGGCGGCTTCCGTTCGCTTTTGGTCTGTGACATCGGCTGCCATTGAAATTACCAATCGTGTTCCATCCATCAATTGGCCTAGAGGAGCCGAACTAAATAGCCACGTACGGAGTGCGTTTGCCTTTGTTCTGACTGTAAACTCTCCTTCGTTTAAGCGTTCATCTAAGGAATAGAGACGGTTAATCTGCTCTAAGGTATCTAGCTTTTGCTCACTGTAGGCATATTCAACCCAATCATTGAGGGTTTGAATCTCCGTTTCAGAATAGCCTGTAATGTCCAATAACGCTTGACTCATTTGAATGATTCGGCCATCTTCCGCATGAATGATGATCGGAAAGGGCGCATCCCGAATGGCTCGTCGAAACCGTTCCTCACTTGCCCGTAATTGTTCTTCTGCCTGCGCTCGTTCGTCAATTTCTTGGATGAGTTCTTGATTCGTTGCTGCCACTTCAGCCGTGCGATCGCTCACCTGGAGGTTGAGGGTTTGCGGTGAGGGGGAGAAAGTTGCTTCAGCTTGAGAATGCTCGGCGTGAGGATGCTCGGCGTGAAGTTGGTTGGCGTGAAGTTGGTTGGCGCAAAGATGTTCGACCTGAAGATAATGGCGATCGCCAATCTCAGTACAGGTGCCATACCATCGCAATACGTTCCCTTGGGGGTCATACTCAGGTTCTGCTTTTACCAGATGCCGCACAAACACGCCATCTGCGCGTCGAAGCCGATAGGTCGCTTCATAGGGAGTCGTGTGGGCGATCGCCCGTTCCCACTCGTGCAAGACAGCCTCAACATCATCCGGATGCACGATCGTCAGCCAGCGATCGCCCATTCCCTCATCAGGGGATTGTCCAGTGAAATCATACCAGCGATGGTTGCAGTCAATGCGCGTTACCCCATCGGCCTCAGCCACCCACACCAAGTGAGGAATCGCCTCAATCCAGGTACGGTAGAGCTGTTCACTGGCTTGCCGTTCAGCTTCGTTTGCTGCAATAGCGGTGTAGGCATGAGAAGCACCTTGCTGACGATAGGCATCTCGCAAGCCAAGCAAGCGTGCTATTTGGGCTGCAAGTGAACAGAAACGTCTCATCGGATGACCTGGTGTATATCGAGCAACGGTGTTTTAAGTCGGGACTTGCATGAGAGCCGTACGCTTAAGTGTACGTGTGATAAGTGTACGTGTGGATCGGATGTTTGCCCTTTGCTTGAGTATCCAGCTTTTTCTCAATCATTGCCCTCATCTTAAAGGATTAGCTCAGTCTTATAAACCTGTGCCGTAGGAAAATAACGGTAGTCTTCATAGCGCTATGCGCGTTGACCCAGTACGGAAATGTGGGGTGCGGCGCACGCCCAAAATCTTCTTTTATTTGTTGCCATTGGAGAAGTTTGCCACGTTGTGTTCTCAACACGGCTCAAAACTCGAAATATAGCGGTTCGCAAATAATAAACACAAGAACGGTTGTGAAGGGCGCGCCCCCCACAACCGTTCTTAGTCAACGCACATAGCGCTTTACTTACCCAGCGACGTAAGTGCCGATTGGGTGGGGAATCAGATGAAGCGCATGCAGCGGAGCCGTTGAGTCCGCGAGTTGTGAATCAGCTATTGGGGGGGCGATCGCCGGAGCATGGTGATCAAAAAAAGCCTGTACATCAAGCGGGGTTGCTCGATCATTACCTGTGATGACATAAAAGTGCATTCCAGCATCACAGGGAGCATTGGATACAAATTTTGCATTCTGCATGAGCGCATGAGCCTGCCGCAGAACAAGATGATTACTCGCATCAAGCCAGCTCCATGCGTCACTGCGAAAACCGATCGTCTGGTCTCGAATCTGCAAGAATTGAACGGCTGGAAATCTCCGCTTCAGGTCACTCCAGGTGCGAGTCCCCCCGGTGCTGTAGTCTTCATTAAACTTGGAGTGAGATAACAACGTAATGTTAGCTAAATGAGTTGGATTCGTGTTCTCCAGGGCTCGATAGGTCATTTCCATGTGACCGCCCTCTAACACCAGAATTTTTTGACCTGAATTAAAACGATCCGCCAATTTTTGAGTCCCTTTGTCCAACCCCGCCTCGTAGTCGTAGGTCTGAATTCCTAAGGTTTCTGCAAACTCCGCACTTTGGCGCATGGCGTGAACATAGTCTGAAACGCTGGGTTGTCCCACAGAGTTGTTGTAGAAGAAGGTTGATTTTTCTTGCAATCCTGCTGCATTGATTAGGGCTGCGGCAATGGGCAGTGCAGCGATGTCGTCGCGATCGCGGTTATTACCTGCAAAATGCGAAATGATATGGTCGAACTGTTCACTCAGGGGCATGTCATGAGTTGCCTCAGGCTGAGACTCCGGCGTTTGAGGAGACTCCAGTTGCAGATCTTCAAGTAAGGTTGCTAATAGATCGGACTCATCAGCCGTTTCATCGGGTACCTTGGGACTATTTGGAGTCAGGATCGTCTGCAATTCAGCGTCCAAGTCCTCAAGTTCAATGGTGGCAGTTGAAGTGACAGGTTCTAAATCCTCAATCATCTGATTGATATCGACGATATCTGACTCAACCTGGCTGAGGGGCATTGGGGATTCATCAGTTGTTGGTTCTGCCTCTGTTTGCTTGATCTGAGGTGACTCTGCCTGAATTGACTCTGTTTGAATTGACTCTGTTTGAATTGACTCTGCCTGGATTGGCTCTGCCTGAATTAGCTCCGTCCGAATTGGCTCTGCCTGAATTGGCTCTGCCTCTTTTAACTCTGTCTGAGTTGGCTCCATCTGAATTGGTTCTGTCTCAGGTGGAGAAGCTGGTTCTAACTCGTCTACTTCTGAGTGGATCTCAGCTTTGGCCTCTGCCTTGACTGGGTTTGAAAGAGAGAACTTAGAGGACGCATCAGAACCCAACCTGTTGTGGCTCACCGCCGATCTGTCTTCAGGAGATATATTAGTCGCCTTCAATGAGGGCTCCCACTGGGGAGTTCTCGCAGAGTTTCCTAAACTGGAGAAAAAATGAGTCGAGGGCTGAAATTGAACTTTCGTTGGGGACTGGGTAGGGTTCTCAACCGAACGGTTCTCAATATCCGTTTGGGGCTGAGCCGATTGACCGTTTATCGAAGCATTAACCGATCCCAGCTTAGATGTGAAAGCTTTGGAATAATTAGGCATAAGACTGACCGAATGAATCCTCTGAATCCTCTGAGCATACTGAGATGGCACGAAGCCCCTTCTCTTTTACCTTTCTCTCTTACCCTTCTTTCTTGGCGATGTCACACCCATCCACTAGTTTACTGACAATGCTTGCAGGTCTGAGGTGCGAGCCTAAACCTACAAGCCGACTTACCTGTATGGACGAAAATACGCTGGAGTTGTTCCTATAGTCCTACAGGTTAAGGGTTGAGCATGTTTTCCCTGCGCAGCGAGGTATGTGGGGAATGTGTTTAGCGTATTCCTTGTTCCCAGCGTCTCGTTGGGAATACCTGCGGGAGCCTCTGGCTCCTATTTAAATGGAGCCAGAGGCTCCCGCAGCGGTTCCCTGCCAGAGACAGGGAACCAGAAATTAGACAAAGTTTGATGGATGAAACCAGTATTCCTCGTTCAC
>JAYKJC010000798.1:0-4496 GCA_035285885.1 Leptolyngbyaceae cyanobacterium
TTTGGAGTTGGTAGACCTGGAAATGGTAGGAACGAGTCAGCTGATGAAAGATGCAGAGAAGGTGAATCAGACTGCGGAAGAGTCACTTCTGAAAACGGGAATGGAGGTAAGTCCGTAGTCGGCGTTAACTGTAAAAATTCTGGTGGTGATTCGTCCGATTTTACAGAGAGATATATATGGGGAAACGTTGCATCGAATCGATCATGAGCAGTTGTCCCTACCTTAGGCAGTTGTTTTGGATCATCAGCAAACGCTGACTCAGTCTCTTCGAATCGTTGAAGGTCGGAGTCATTACTGGGCGATCGTCCAATTTCACTAGTTGTATTCTGAATCGGGGGATTTACTGCTGATTCTGGAGCGGATAATGAGTCGGACTGAACAGCATTATGTCTAGACTGTCGTCGTCGCTCAGTATTTTCAGCCCCCGTATCTGCTTGCTGTTGCCGTAGAGTATGATTCGGTACTGCTGGCTCTGGAGATCGAGAGAAGTCTTGTTGTAGTCGTTGCGGTAAGGGGCGATAAGTATTTTGTACAGATAAGTCAACCAAATCAACGCTATCAGCAGTAAAGTCTTCATCAGACCACGACTCTACTGTTGTGTCTCTGGCTACATCAGTAACATTCGAGAAAGAAGCCAACTTTGCTTGTAAAGTGGTAACTTCTGACGATGTGTCAGCATCGAATGATAAAAATTTCAAAGCCGGAGAAGCCCATCGGTAAAGGCGTTGAATCGGTTGAGAGAATTGAACATCTGAGGTTCCAATTCCAGATGATGCAATGAGTGGATGAGTTAGCAACCTAGCTTGAATCATCTGCCCTAGACACGGCGCAATCGCTTTATTTTGAGGAACTCTTTTTTTGCTTGATAATGCTTGCTCTTGCCATTCCGATTCTTGTATTTGTGATGGAGTAAACTGCCCCAGTGGCTTTCGATGAATTACCCAACCTAAAGGATTCACCAATGAAACTGGCGATCGCCGAGACGGGTAAAATCCAAGGGGGGTTGGGGGCAATGCCATGTCTAATTCTTCGCGGCTGTAAAGTAACCGAGTTCATCACGACCTTGGGAATGGATTTGGGCACCCCCCGACTGGCTATCACTAACTTGCAGTCCCTCGTACCCCAGAGTTAGTTCTTCAACTGCAATTTCATTTTGTGACGCCTGCATCGCAGGTGCTTTCCAAGCGGTAGGAACAGCACCGATTAAGGTCCAACACTGCATCGTTTCTCCAGCTTGATTGAAGACCACAATGTTAATATTCCGACGCTCAATTTTTTTAGTTGGATCAAGTACATTCTTCAACCATTCCCAGAACATTAAATCGTTCGTGACGCCACGTTTTAGAGTAATGGGATCAAATTTTGGTTTTCCTAATACTAAACGCACTTGATCGTTCACACCGCCTTCTTCATGGGGCTCAGAGGCAATTTCCATTCCAATACTGGAACACTCACTAAATGAAGCTTTAATCGTGCTCTCCATTTCGATATAAAATCGATTAGTGGACACATAATTTTTGCCTCGTATGGGTTCATCTGCCATCGTTATATCCTGCTTTTATCTAGTACTTTTCAAATAATTTGATTAGTTTTTGTTATTGCTATAACCGATGATTCCAATGTCCCGATCGCTCTTGCTGATTCCATAACTCTTCTCTAAATAGTTCATAACTGCGATCGCACAATCGCTGCACCTCATTTGGATTATCTGCAAGATACTGTGCCCATTTTTCTAAAAGTTCTACATCATTTATTTTGTGCATCTTGCCCCCAAACAAAACTCCATAAAGTTTGCATTGGAATGAGTGGAATCAAGCCAACTTCACTCATTAAGTACTGTGCTTCTTGAGTTAAGAAAGTTTTTTGAACCACTTCTCCAGTTTCAGAACCCTTTTGATAAACAAGTGCAAGGTCATACCGAAGCAGATAAGTTTTGGACAATTCAACATAATAACCACTTTTATCTGCGCACAAATCAGCATCAGTTTTTAACGAGTCACCAGTAATATGAGTCAGAGGTTGAATACTGCCTTCTGGATTATCTCCAATCGCCAGTGGAAATGTAGAACATTGTTCAAATGCGCGACTCAAGCGGTCGAAACCGATACGAAGCATATTTGTTTCTGCACTTTCCAGTTCATAAGTGTAGAGCATTTTTTCATACAAGTTATTGCTTAATCGATTAGAATTCTTCAGGTTATGTTCAGCGATTAAAACTTGATCTCTGACACTTGCTTGCCGTCTTAGATTGTCAAACTTCCGAATCGACTCTTCATCATTATTGAGTACAACTTCTCTGAAAATTTGAAGTGTATCTTGATTCACAAACCCTGGGCTTTTTTCAGAAGTCGATTCATGAGGAAAATACAGTTGAACCGGAAATCCTCGAAGCGTTACAGACTCCAAATCATCACTGGTATAAAGTTTTCGTAATTCGTCAAGAGAAATATATCCTTCTAATTGAGCGGGAATATTTCCAGAGGTATTGTATGCGTCTCGAAAAGGGACGAGAACAGCAAGCCCATCTTGCGCAATAGGATGTGTTTCAAGAGTGTCTGGTACATTGTTGACCGCACGAATGAGGCCAACATTGCGAGGAGATTGACGGACAAATTGAATTACGTCTGCTCTAGATCGTAATCGCGCCGGATTTGCTCGATTCCACTGTAATCGAGGATGACGTTTATCGATCTCATCCATCAAAGGCAGTGGTGTATATGGTTCTTTGTCGCCTATAGAGGATGCTGACGTTTGAGCTTCTAGTTGTGAAAACTCCCGATATAAGATTTCTTGCCATGCACCCTTTGTTTCAGCTTGATAGGAAACCGTTAGGGTTGAAGATGTGGAAGGCAGCGTTTCCGAAATATACAACGGATCAGGTGGTGATGTTTCTTCTCTATCGGAGGATAGAACATCACCACCTGATCCGTTTGGAGTTTGAAGAAACAGCCATGCCGTCATTCCCATAATGAGTAAGGCTAATCCTGCAACGGGGAGTCCCCATTGAGCTAACTGTTGGAATAATTTAGATTTATTTTCTTCCAACGAACCCGGATATTGTTCATAAGCATGAGTTCCTGATTGACTAGGCAGAGTGTTAAGGGCTTGAAGTGCCTCAGAGGCTGTGTTGAAGGGAGTTGTTGCACCAATCAATCGACATAAAAAGTCGTAAAGCGGTTCATTATTCAAGATGCTTTGTGCATGACCATCCTGTAACCCACTTATGCTATTTGTCCCTGGTGTAACCATGCATCCCGCCAATTGAAATCCGATACGTCCTAAATCTCTCAAGTCATCGGCTGTATTGCCCAATTCTTGTGCCGTCTGAGCGATCGCCCTATGAAACTTTGGTGACGAGGGTGGATGAATCAGGTGTTCCCACAGCATCAAATCTGTAACGTGGATAAAGAATTGGCGATCGCTACTGACCCCCATTAATTCAGTCTGTCGAATAAATAAGCTATCTAGTGTTAAGTTTCCGTGGGGAATACCACGTTCCATGTGAGTTGGAGAAAACTGTACCCGACAAACTTCGTGCAGGAATTGGAGAGTCTGCAAAACCTGACGCACCACCTCACGAACGTCACGACTATGGAGATATCCATACTGACGTATGTAATCATTGAGCGAGACACCCGAAAGAGGCTTGGAGACTAAGTAACATTGTGCTGACGTTCGACCATCATCCTTTTGACGATCCGCAGAAACAAATGCCTCAACCAAGCGAAGAATTCGGAAATCCCTGCCTTCGCCAGGACCATTCAAAGGATGAATATTGAGATTAACAAGCTGTACAAATGCCTTGGTGCGCTTCTCGATCTCATCTGGATGAAATTCCGTGTCAGGCAATAAATATTCTTGGATAAGGACCGTTTCGTCTGATTGATTTGTCGCCTCATACCATCGAACCCAAGGATAGTCACGAACCCGTTTATTAATGTGGTACCGATACCATTGGCTCCCTTTAAGAGCTGTTCCTGGAGATAATGGTGGAGTCAAGGAAGGCATCCAACTTGGAATACTTTCATCAGGTTCAATCACGAATTGTCCGATCCGACCGTCGAGATTCAGGTTATCTTGCTCAGCATAGACGCGATCATCAGAAGACGGAAACGAACGTTGATCTGTTTGCCCAAAGCGTGTATCGTCTGTGTCACCTTCTCGATCACTGGCGTGACTATCGGGTTGACCAAGAGACAACTCTGTATTTTCATAGGCTATCTGTGCCCGTTTTAATGCATTTCTCCGGAAAACAGCTCCAGGATGCTTGATAAGTGTTCCAACTTCTCTAAACCTTCGAGTAAAAACTTCAACGATGTCAGGTAAACGACGACTCATAGCTTAGACCTCCTTGGCACCAGTAGAAGTCAACGATGGTTCGTGAAACTGGTCGGATTGAGCCGCCATAACACTATCTGATACCTCTGCTCTAGAGCTTTGCTCTCTATCACTAAGTCTTTGTTCTCCATTATTAGATCTTCGTTCTTTATCAGGTG
>JAYKJC010000799.1:0-4970 GCA_035285885.1 Leptolyngbyaceae cyanobacterium
TTTAGCCCTGTGCTCAGCACTGCTCCACCGATGCACGTCATGGCAAAGATTGCCGCAATACGCCAACGCCACTTCCACCACAGCCAGACAAATCCGATACAGGTTAAAGGAACCATCACCGACGAATTCCCAAAACGGGTCACAGCCTGCATGAACTGATCCAGGGCAGGATTGGCAAACTGATTCACCCACAGCAAAATGGCTTCGTCAAAAGCAAAGGCTTCCCGTTCCAGCACTTCTTCAGCTAAGTTAGCTAACCCAAATAACAGGACGAGACACACACCCAACCAGACCGCACCAGCCGTGCCAACAAAAGACATCAAGCGGGGATGCACCTCCTGCATCCAGAGTCTAGCCAGTCGTTTTAGTGTTTCCTGCATAGTAGAATTGCTCGGTGAATCGTCAGACATACGCATTGTTGCGAAAGGTGGCGAACTTTGCTCAGCACCTCCCGCAACAATGGACTAAAGAGATACGAACATGCATCAGTCTGAGGTTAGTAATTGATGCGATAACGAATCATCTCGCGAATGATTTCTGGAGATAAATTTAGTTCTTGGGCGATCGCCCATAGCGTTTCTGTCTCGGCCCAACGTACCGCTTTAATCGTGTTAATGCTCTAGTCGTCAGCATTTCGATGAAGGCGATTGGCATCTTACTCATCAGTTTCTCTCTGAAGCCCACGGCTCTGTCGAACGAAGGCCAGCGAGAAACCAGAGACCTGACAGCTTGGCTTTAATTTGAGAACACATTTTCATCAATGGAGGATTCGGAGGAAACCTTGCCCGTCATGCGCGATCGATGGCGATCGGACACCACTTGTTCAGGGTCAATGCCATCAAAGGTAGGGGGCAACCAGACGCGAATGACAAGTAAAGCGCCCAGGGCCAGCAAGAAAATGCACGCGACTAAAACCTGAATCCAGGGAGTTTCCAGCACACCTCGGACAATAATTTCCCGCAGCACCGAGACAATGGAGACTTCCACAGCCACGCCAATCGACACTCGATGTTCTTGCAAGTAAATAATCAACAGCCGAAATAGCTCGACCAGAATCAGGAGAAACAAAATATCGGAGGTGACGCGAGGGAAGTCAAGCGGAGGCAAGAGGGAGAGCACCATCTCCCGCAATTGAATGACCATGAAGCTGAACAGGCCCATACACAGGCAGATGATAATGAAATCCTGCACGGTTTCCAAAAAGCGAATCACATGGTCGCTATTGAGCCAGCGGTACCAGGGAATTGATGGAGGTTGATGACCGTTACCATTCATAGAAATTCTCCACTTAATGACATCAGGGTTGCGGATATTATCTGACCTGATACGTTGAGTCTTAGTGTTTAAAACTCAGTGTTTAGAATGCTCTTCTGAAATCTTTAGCAGTAGCACCCGATATCTTCGCCGCACTCGTCGGCCAAATAGCACAATGCCCGAAACCGCAGGCCCACGACTTCGTCATAGAGGGGATTGAGTTTGCATAAAGGCGGAATATGCACGAGCGTCCGGTCAAACAGACAAATGTCGCGTTCAAAAGGACACTGGACTGGGACGATGCGGCAGATAAGATGAGCCAGAGCCACATGACGAACCTCTAAACTATTGAGCCACCGACGAATAGGAGATAGGCCATCGAAGCCAAGAGAGGAAAAGGTTGAGATAAATCCCGATGTTGCTTGGGCGCGTGTGATTGGATCTAACATAATCCGTTAAGAAGCTAGGTGGAAGGAGAACAACTGAGTAATATGTCCAGCTTAGCCATAATTCTAGTGAATTGAAACGCAGAAAATATATAATTATTATTTATGTTATATAATCCAGGCAAATATTACGGCTCCACCCCTTAGATGAAATGAATAACCCGATTCAGCTCAAAAAAATTCTAGCTGACTCATTTGCTGAGAGTGGAATCAGGCCAGGGAGAATACCTCTATCGTTCAAGAGACACTACCGAATTTCAGCGATCTATTGACAGTTATTATCAACTGCCTTAAAGTCATAGCCTAAGTCATCATTATTTTCGGCTACACGAATGGCGATCGCCCTCTCTGAGACAACCTGGGATGAGCTTTGGCGAGAGCAACGAAAACAGTCTCACCAGACTGATCCTGGCGATCCAGAGGATCTCATTACAGTCTATCCATCACGGCTTGCCAGTGGCTACAAGCGAGATATTGAGCTGCGCAATGGCATCTCGCTGACGCTGCACAACTACACCGTCCATGATGATTTCACAGTGATTGACGGTCAATGTGCAGAGGCTGATGCAGACTGTCTAGAATTTGTGTTTAACGTATCGTCTACCAATCGATATTGGCACGGAAGCTACGTTACAAGCGGACAACATTATCTAATCGCCCCTAGCAGGTTACGAAAATTCTACTGCGAAGAACTGGCGAAAGAACCAAAACAGGCCGTTGATATTCATCTTGATCCAATGGTTTTTAAGGGGTTAATGGGCTTGAACACCTCGGCGTCCTCAACACACTGTTCTATGCCATTACCTGCCGACCTGGAGCAGATCATTGAGGGGGAGAACGGTGCTACAGTATCTCCATTTCGTACGATTACTCCGGCTATGGGCCTTGCATTAGAGCAGATTCTCAATTGCCCGTATCGGGGAGGGCTGAAGCAAACGTACCTGGAAAGTAAATCCGTGGAGTTGCTGGTCTTATTTCTCGACCAGGCGATCGCCGAAGCATCTGAACCTTCTCCCATTCATAGCTTATTGCCAGACGATGTGGAGCGCATTCACCAGGCTCAACAAATTCTGACGGAAAAAATGGATAACCCACCCTCGTTGACGGCTCTGGCTCGACAGGTGGGGCTAAACGATCGCAAGCTCAAGCAGGGCTTTCGTCAAGTTTTCAAGACAACTGTATTTGGTTATTTGCACCATTGCCGCATGGAGAAAGCCCAGCAACTCCTGCAACAACAGCAGACTGTTGCAATGGTGGCGGCAACGGTGGGATATGCCAGCCCGACGGCATTTAACGCTGCTTTTCGACGCAAGTATGGAACCAACCCCAAGGCTTATCAGCTAGCTCATCGATCTGTGCTGTTCTAGTTAACGTTCTGCTAGAGATCTACCAATAAATAAAGATACCGGGGGGAGGTGAAGCCTTTCCCTCAGCTATACGCGGGCTGAAGGTTGCCAATGGAGAAAGTCCGCCTTGAAGAGAAAAAAGTTCGCTTCGAAGAGAAAATAATCGCTCAAATCCCCTATTCTCAATATACGTTTTTGAGAAGAGTTCTTAATTAAGCCCACGTATAAGACGGATAAAGCCACACGACTGGTCGCTCGTTCGACGTGGGCATTGAGATATAACAACTCTCATTTGCTTGGAATACAGAATATTTTTTGGGAACCGCGCTTTGCTGTGCGCGATTTCCCAAAAATATCTGGGTTTTACTCAGGCGCAAAGTGCTATAGGTGTGTGGAGATGATAGGGCAATCAGAACGACGTGTGTGGATGGCGAAAGCTGTAATGCTGGGAACAGCCAGTGCTGTGTCGCTGGGATTGGGACTAGGTTGGGCACCTCCAGCATTCGGCGAAGAGAATGGAGATGAACAATATCTCACTGAGATGGAATCCCCGACAACAAAGGTTGCAGACTGGATCGCTCAAATCGAAGCCTCCCAGATACAAGTCACGGGGGTCAGGATCACCCCGACCGACATGGGACTCTCCATTGTCTTGGAAACAGCAGCAGGAGATTTGCCAGCGCCGACCACCCAACTCATTGATAATGCGGTAATTGCAGAAATTCCCAATGCAGCGCTCGACCTGCCAGAGGGAGAACCATTTGAGCGGTTTGGCCCCGTTGAAGGGATTGCGCTGGTCAGCGTCATGAATATGCCCAACGGTGGCATTCGCGTCACGATTACGGGGACGGATGCCCCGCCCCAGGCCGAGTTGAGCACAGAAGCCGGGAATGTTGTGCTGAGTGTGCTGCCCAGTATGGCAAGTGCAACGAATGCAGAGGCAAATGCAATTCAGGTCGTTGTTACTGGAGAGCAAGACGACGGGTACACCCCCTCTATAACGTCACTGGGTACTGGCACCAATACCCCCCTGCTCGACATTCCAGCTTCCATTCAGGTGATTACAGAGGAGGCGATTGAAGACCAGCGAGCCTTTGACCTGCTCGACGTGCTGCGCAATACCCCCGGTATTACCACAGGCACCTCTCCGAGGGACATCTTTAATGGCTTTACCATTCGCGGCTTTGCCACTAGCAATACCTTGCTGCGCAACGGTGTAGCCGATAACGATGTAGGCAGGACTGGCCTGGATCTCACCAATGTCGAGCGGGTCGAAGTGCTTCGGGGGCCAGCCTCTATCCTCTATGGGCAGATTGCTCCGGGCGGGGTCATCAATATCGTGACCAAGCGACCTCTACCGTTTGAATTTTACGATGTAGAAGCGACCTACGGCAGTTTCAACACTTACCAGGGAGCGTTAGATTTATCCGGCCCGTTAACGGGGGATGGCTCCGTCAGCTATCGGCTGAATGCTTCCATTTTCGGGTCTGATACCTTCATTGACGAAATTGACATTGATCGCTACCTGGTGGCTCCAGTTCTGACCTGGAATATTAACGATCAAACTGACCTCACCTTTGAGATCCAGTACCTGGACGCTCAGTATCCCAATGAGAGGGGCTTACCCATTGAAGGGACTATTTTGCCGAATCCCAACGGTGACATCCCCTTCAGCACCTTCCTGGGTGAACCTGGTTTTGACCGTAACGATCGCCGAACTCTGCGCCTGGGCTACGATTTTGAACATCGCTTTAACGAAGACTGGGGCATCCGCAATACCTTTGGCTTCACCTGGGAAGAAGACTTCCAGGACTCAGTTGCCCCCAGGGAACTGCAAGCTGACTTGCGTACCCTCGATCGACGAGCAATTATACGCAGGAACCTTGATGCCCCTAGCTTTTACCAAAATAGCTATGTCGCGACT
>JAYKJC010000800.1:0-14169 GCA_035285885.1 Leptolyngbyaceae cyanobacterium
GTTCTCAACAAAGGACTACTTTGCTAATAACACAGTCGGGTTTGAGCTATGAGTACCTCGGCATCATCAAATTCCACACTCACCATCCTGAATTGCCTGCCCGGCAGCTCAGGCTTCTTTGACTCTAGCGCCACGTTGTGGAGACCTAATCTTTAAACTCATCTGACTCAATTTTATAATGCATCACACTCCCATATTCTCTAGTATCAAAATCCTCAACATGGGCGACCAGAGCAAGTAAACTTGAAACCAAGTCATAGATCATCGCAACTAAGAGCCCTATCAGTAGCATAGGTAAGGATAATACTATCGGCATTTTTATCACCTCCAAGATAGTGATAGGCGAGGGGTATCATTGAAAAATTCTACAGAATAGGCGGGCTTAATCACCCGCAAAGCTACTGAAAGAGAATGCTGACCTCATCAATACATCAGTAGACATCAGTAGGATTACTGGAGTAGCGCTATCACTCGCCCAAATGTTTTGTAACGTGTAGCTTTAAATACTCAGCTTAGGGCGCAAATATCTTACAGCGCTATGCGCTCTGATTAAGTACGGATGTGTGGGGCGCGGCGTTCCCCACACATCCGTTTTTGTGCTTCACTCAGGTGCAAACCCTTCTTTTCTTCGTTGTCATTGGAGAAGTTTGCCCAGTCGCAATAGTTAAAGGGGCGATCGCCATAAAGCATGAGAGCCAACCTGCTTCCCGCTCCCATATTCCAATTTCTCATATTCCATTTAAAGTTGCTTGACGGGTTGTCTATCATGACCCTGATCAATCTTTTCTAATGGATTTCAAGCCTTTCAGCTTAAAGACTCGCAGCACAAATTTATATGGTTTTTGAGCTAAGTTAGTTAGATATTCGTATGATTTTCGAGTTACATTTAGAATCTCTAACTCGTGAGCATATTTAGTACAGTTCACAATAATTCCGATTGGCTTTTTGTGTTCCAGCATGGGCTGAATGTCATCAACTGCCGACTCAGTAAGAGTGTTGACTCGACTGATTAAACACATCTCATCACACAGTGAAGCCAATTGTAGGCTATCGACTTTTCCTATGAGGGGAGGAGAATCCAAAATAATTCGGTCATAGGTATAAGCTAGACCAGCAAGAAGCTGCCCAAGCGATTTTGAATTTATCAGTGTTAGAGGATCATCGATGATTGGACCTGCCGTCAAAACATCAATCCCGAGTTCAGTTTTCACAATGGGTAATGAAGATTGTAGAGACGGATCATCCGTCAGTACGGTGCTTAATCCTTTCTCGTTTGGAACGTTTAGATAGTGATGTAACTGCGGATGGCGCAAGTTTGCATCGATTAGCAAAACTCTTTCATAAAATCGTTTGCCACTCAAAGCGATGGCGATCGCCACTGTTGATTTCCCCTCCTCTTCTAATGCAGATGTAATGAGAAGTGTCTTCCAGGGGTGGGATTCCGATAGCAACTGTAATTTTTTATAGGTAAGATCAATCGCATCAACAAAAGGAGTCCAATCCAGCACGACCTCAGTGTTAAGTTTCGCTCCTTTGGGAAGAGTGCCTATAGTAGATAATCGCACGTATGCCGCAATCTCTTCAGGAGTATGCAGTGAATTATCAATCGCATCTCTAGCAAATGCCGCTGCACCTCCCAGGAATAACCCCCCCAAAATATTCATAATGATACTTTTTTTAATGTTGGGGCCAGTCTGCCGACCAGGTTCTGGTGCTTCAATCACTTGCCAATTAAACCCCCCTTGGGCAAGGGCAACAGCCAATTCCTGTTTTGCCGCCAGGAGTTGTTCGAGCGTCTCGCGGGTGATGTCTACTTCTGGTTGAAGGCGATCATATTCATTAATTAATTCTGGTAATCGATCCAATTGCTGCACTAACAAATGTTCAGATAAGTCCAAACTGCGATCGCGTGCGCTTAAAGCAACGCTTTGCATTTGCAATGATAACCAATCCTGCGTGAGGGCAATATCGACATCGCCATATTGACCAAGCTGAAACGGTTCAGCCTCAGCCTCAACATCGTAAAGCAAGTCGCCCAGCACCCGACCTGCTTCAGTAGCGAGTAGATCTAAAATTTGCTGCCGTTGCTCCCGCAAATTGATAATCGCTGGGTATTGATCCGTATAGGTCAACCCCTGAATGGCCAACTCCTTTTCCGTTTCTTGAAAATCATTGAGCAATGACTGATAACGAGAAGACTGGCTCAGTCGAGCAGATGCTAAAGCAATGTCAAAATGGGTTCCTAAAGCAGTATTGACTGAGATTAGCTGACTCTGAACAGAACTTAACTCGGCTTGAAGTTCTTGCCGGGTGTGATGAAGGTCATTAAGGGTTCGGGCGATCGCCTCTGCCTGTTGGGTGGGATCAATAAGATTGTAAGTTTGCCGAAAGTTTTTCAACGCTTGCTGTGCCTTATCTAATTCTTGACGAGCAATGGGTAACTGTTCGTCTAGAAAAATAAGACCACTGGCTAAGCGAGCCTTCTGCTGTTCCAAATTATAGTTCAGATAAACTGTTCGAATGGCTTCCAAAACATCCTTAGTTTTGAGCGGATGATCGCCAACAAACGTAACTTGAAATAGCTTTGTGGCAACTTCATTTTCCTCAATTTGACTCACTCCCAAGGCTTTGCGCAAATCTTGAAGAGTGAGGTCTGGATAATCTGAATCAAGAATATCGATGGCCCTTTGTAACAGCTCTGAGCTACGCATCAACGTAAGCTGAGTTGCGTAGTCAATCTCAACCGATGAGTCAACAAAAGTACTTGAAACCCCAGGATCGCTGTGTTCGTTCGCTTGATAGTTTGCCTCTACCAACAGTTGCATCGAACTTTCATAGGTCGGCTCTTCTCTTACAGCCAAAGGGGTAGTTAACGCGATCATTCCTGTAAATACGCCCAAAATCCAGTTGCGACGCCGCCGCACTATGGCAAATAACTTACCATAGCCTAAGTCAGTATTGGTTTCCGGTGCCGACTCGTTGCCCATGACGTATTTTCAGTAAATCCTAATCAGCTGAAAGGATATCGCAATAGCACAAAAGCCTTAAACACCCCATCAAACTTAGGAAAACCTTTAAGCTAACACCCGTAGGGTTCCCTTTTTCAGGTCATATGGCACGAGTGGAGAGATGATTTGAATGAAGAATTCCGGTAAAACCTTGTTGCTCTAGAATTGTCTCAATCTTTTGATAAAAAACAGTGTCTGTGAACCGTTCCAAGGCATGTTGTCGGATAGCTGCATAATTCCAAGGGGTTTGATGCGCTTCTTGGAGAGCGGCAAATATAGACTCAGGAGTCTGACGAGAAAAAAGAACCCCTGTTTCCCCTGGCACCTGAGTATCAAGGACACCCCCAGCACCGTATGCAACAACAGGTGTCCCGCTAAAGTTAGCTTCAATCGGCACCAATCCATAATCTTCAAGAGCTGTGACAATCATGCTTCGAGCTTTAGCCATCAACTGACAGCGTTCAGCGTCACTGACATGCCCCAGAAATTTAATGTTAGGCAAGGCCATTGCTTCCAAATGCTCTCGTTCTGGCCCATTTCCAATAATTAAAAGAGGCCAACCCAACCAGTTAAACGCCTCAACCACAATATCAATCCGCTTGTAACTAATCAGACGAGAAGCCACTAAGTAAAAATCTGATTTTTGGTCACAAAATTGAAAGCGCTGACTATCAATTGGATAGTTGACCGTAATGGCTGGCTGCTTATATATCTCTCGTATGCGTTGTTCAACAATCGTAGAGTTTGCGATATAGAGATCTGGCCCCTTTGCATAATGTAAATCTGCGGCCTTGAGATACTCAAAAATTGGATTAATAATGGGTTGAAAAGGTTTGAAGTTTGTATATTGATTCAAGTACGTTTTGGTGTCCCACAGAAATCGTGTGACATTGTGACAGAAACAAATATGCGTTGCATCTGGACGTTTTCGGACACCTTTTGCAAACGTTGCTGTACTACTTAAGATCAGATCATAATCCTGTAAGTTTAAACTTCGAAAAGCGGGGTAGTAGAACGGAGCAAACAACCGAAAGTTTTTGACTGCTCCAGGCACCTGTTGAAGAAACGTCGTATGAACCGATCGTCCATTTAGATCAATGGTCTTCTCGGGGTCATAAACAGATGTAAAGATATCACCTTGAGGAACAAAGCGACATAACAGCTCAAAAACACGCTCAGCTCCGCCTAACTGTGTCAGATAGTCATGAACAAGTGCAACTTTCATGTTAAGCCCTTTCCTCAAACGTGCTATTGAAGATAGTGTTGAGAACTATAGTTTTCTTCAGTGTTATAACCCTCTAAGAATCAGGTACTGTCTCAAAAACTCCGATGGCTGAGCGAAATCATTTTGCTTCGTAACGCTATCGCGAACGCTTAGCGTCTCCCAAAGGGAGAAAGCCAAACACCACCCCGAATTTCCCCTTTGTCTTTGCTCAGGAGACAGTTACAAAATCGGAAATCAATCTTCGATGCGATGTAGAGACTGATAACCAATTTAGAGACTGATATCGGGTATGAAATCCCGAAAATATGGGTGATATAAACTAAAACATCACCTTATGGTTTTATTTATGCTTCAATTGTCAAATCTTTTATGAAGCTAACCTCTCTCACACTTTTAGACATCCGTAAAGCTACAGGCATATTCTAAGCGCACTTCTGTGATTTCAAGCTTAATCAAGTATTGATAGCACTATGCGCGTTGGTTAAGTAAAGTTGTGTGGGGAACGCTGCGCCTCACACAACTGTTTTTGTGTTTAACGTGGTTGCGAACCGCTCTAAACGCAGTGTTTAGACTCACTCAGGAGTTTTTCCCTCAGAAGAGAATGCCTGTAGATTCACGGATGTTGCGTCCTTTTCTATCCATTTAGAATTCACCTTGAGCCATATCTCTGAGTTAATTTGATTGATGTGTTCAAATTTTTGACGAATTAACCTTGGAATAAGGTTAATTCACTCATGCTGATTTTTTAACTTGCTGATTATTAACTTCTAGTGTTCATAGTCAGGGCTCGTCAGATCAGGGCTACCCACTATAGTCTTACACTGTCGCGTTAGACATGGAACGTGTGTAGAACCTAGGCGATGTGCGAGTTCCCTACATATTTCTCAGTCCGTAGGGATATAGTCTTGACTTCTGGGTAATGAAATAAAGTTGAAGACGTTGTGAGTCGTCAGTTTATCAGGAGAATAATAGATGTTTGTTACTTGTGTACATGTTTATGTAAATCTTGATAATGTTCAAGATTTTATTGCTGCGACCCTCTTGAATCATGAAAATTCAATTAAAGAGCCTGAAAATGAACGTTTTGATGTGCTGCAAGACCCTAATGATGAAGGCCATTTCATTTTGTATGAAGCTTATCAGTCCGAGGCTGGCGCAGCAGCTCATAAGAAAACGACTCATTATTTAACGTGGAGAGAAACCGTTGCACCTTGGATGGCAAAGCCTCGGGAAGGTGTACCCTATAAAGTACTAGCCCCCATCGCTTAGATACTTATTGAAGATGATGGACTGAGCTTGCTTCACTCAGAAGATTGATCATGATTCCTTTTTCATTTGCACGGATCCCTACACTTCATTTCGGTCCTGGCAAAGTTGGCCTATTACCAGAGCTTATTGTGCAGAAAGGCTGTCGTCGTGTGTTGCTGGTTACTGGGGCGCGATCGCTCCAGGCCAGCGGGCACCTTGATCGCATTCTAGCCATGCTTACTCAGAATGGCATTCATGTTGACCCCATCGTTTGTGCTGGAGAACCTTCTACTCAATGGGTCGATGACAACTGTAACACCTATCGTGATTGTCAGATTGAAGCAGTAGTTGCCATTGGTGGAGGCAGTGTCATTGATGGCGGGAAGGCTCTATCAGCCATGCTGCCTCACCAGAATTCTATCTTTGATCACTTAGAAGGAGTAGGTAAAGGATTACCTCATTCTGGTGTCAAGCTACCTTTTATCGCAATTCCAACCACCTCAGGTACGGGGAGTGAGGTCACCAAAAATGCTGTGATTAGCGAAGTGGGCGATGCTGGATATAAGAAGTCCCTGCGTCATGAGAATCTTGTACCTGATGTCGTGCTTGTCGATGGTGAGTTGCTAGTGTCCTGTCCTCCTGATGTAACGGCGGCCTGTGGGCTCGACGCCTTCACTCAATTAGTAGAGCCATACTTATCTCCTACGGCCACATCATTGACAGATGCACTTGCCTGGAGCGGGTTGGAAGCTTTTAATACTTACTTTCTGGCAGCTTGTGATGGGGGTGCAGCGGACCCTCACGTTCGTGAAGGCATGGCCTATGCAGCATTAATGTCTGGCATCGCTTTAGCCAATGCAGGGTTAGGTATTGTCCATGGTTTGGCCTCTCCTCTCGGGGGATATTTTCCTATTCCTCACGGTGTTGCTTGCAGTGCCTTAGTCGCCGAGTCTCTCAAAGTAAACTGGAAAGCCCTGAAAGAACGAGCACCAGATAGCCCGGCGATCGCAAAATTAGTTCGCTTGGGCCGATTGCTAAGCGGCACTGATGGGCACACTGATGATTGGTATGGTCAAGCATGCGGTGAGTTAATTGACCAATGGGCTGACCAACTCAGAATTCCTCGCTTGGGAAGCTACGGTCTACAAACAACTCACTTTAGCAAGGTGCTGGACGGAACCCACAATCGAAATAACCCGATTCCTCTGACTCGGGAAGAAATCTATTCTATCCTCCATTCCAGACTGTAAAAAGCAGACTGGGATGTTACTCAAGATTGGAGTTGTATCAACACACCTTTCTTACATCTTCTGCTTTTACTATGTACCTCTTATCCCCAAATATCAACGATATTCAAACTGCTATTCAGAAGCAACTGCAACCCAAAGAACATGAGGTCGTCCTCATTTTGATGGGCGAAGCAACTGGGATTGATATCCAGGCTTTGATTCATGTGCTTAAACAAAGCGATTACTTCTTCGTTGGTGGTATCTTCCCCTCCGTACTGTCTGCCGAAACCTATAGTGAAAAAAGCGTTGTCCTGAAGAAAATTCCTCTAGCTACTCCTCCCCATCTAATCCGTGATATCGATCAGCAGGTACAGTTGCCAGAGTTTGAAGCTGAGCTAGCTTTATCAGAAGAAAATCAACTTACCGCCCTCATTTGGATTGATGGTCTGACTAGCCAGATCAGTACATTTCTGTCGGAGATGTATAACAATCTAGGAAACTCAGTCCGATATTTAGGTGGCGGAGCAGGCTCTCTATCATTGCAGCAGCAACCCTGTATTTTTACTCGCGAGGGTTGTTTTCAAGATGCTGCGGTGGTGGTGTTCAGCCCACTTGAAAGCCAATTGGGTGTACGACATGGGTGGCAGCGATTAGAAGGGCCTTTCCCCGCAACTGAAACCCATGAGAACACGATTACTGCTTTGAATTGGCGTAATGCGTTTGATGTTTATAAAGAAGTGGTCGAGGCAGACAGTCAACGGGCGATCGCCACCGATAACTTTTTTGAAATTGCGAAAGGCTATCCCTTCGGCATCTTCAAAGAAGGTCAGGAAGATATTGTGCGAGATCCTATCGTCGTTAATGAAGATGGAGAACTTGTTTGCGTCGGGGAAGTTCCAGAAAATGCTCTGCTTTACATCCTGAGGGGAAACAAGGATTCTTTGATAGCTTCTGCTCGTCAAGCTGCGGCTGAAGCGACTCAGGGAGATGCATCCAGGCTGACGGACTGTTTGGTGGTAGATTGCATTTCGCGAGTGCTCTTTCTGGGAGAACAGTTCCCGGAAGAGTTGACTGCCCTCAAAACACAACTTGCGGCTGTTAGTCAAAGCACAACTGTAGAGGGGGTTCTCACACTTGGAGAAATTTCTTCCTACGGCGAAGGATTTTTAGAATTCTTCAACAAGACTATTGTTGTCGGGGCTTTTTACCAGTAGTCATGAATCAACTCGAATCAACTCAGACCGTCATTCAAGACTTGACACTTCTTTATGAACTTGCGCTTAATACGGGTAAGTCGTTAGACCTCAAGGAAAACTGCGATGCCTTCCTCAAACACTTGATGGCGCGTAAAAGCTTGAATTACTCTGCTCTGTGGATTCGGGCATCCCGTTTAGGATTAGGAAGCGACGATCAGATTAATCTTGTCTATGCCAATCCTAAATATCATGCTTGCGATAAAGAATTGTCAGTGACTCACCCCTTGTTTAAGCTGTGGGATACTAATGCATTTTATGAGAGGGTGTCTGCACTGGATAACGCACAGCGATTTGAACAAATTACGGTAGAAAAGCGGATCAAGCCAGGAACGTTTATCCTATTTCGACTGGGATGTTGGGGGTTACTCAAGCTATATTATTCTGCGGCAAATCCTCTCTTCTCCCCATTACAAATCAGTAAACTTCGCAGTGTTATCGATAACTTTGCCCTCTCAGTGGAGGGATGTTTGGCGCACGAACGCTCTATTCGTGAAATTGAGTCCCGAAAGCAAATTGAGTTAGAACTCCGCCAAGCGAAGGAATCTGCCGAGGCAGCAACTCAGGCTAAGAGTGAATTTTTGGCAATGATGAGCCACGAAATTCGTACTCCCATGAATGGTGTCATTGGAATGACTGGCTTGCTGCTGGATACTGATTTGACGGATCAACAGCGTAACTACGCTGATGTCATTCGCAATAGTGGAGAATCTCTACTCACGATCATCAATGATATTTTGGATTTTTCCAAAATCGAGTCTGGCTGTCTCCAGTTAGAAATGCAAACGTTTGATCTACGTCAGTGTGTGGAAGAAGCGTTCGACCTGATTCTCAATCGGGCATCAGAAAAGAGATTGGAACTAGCCTATCAATTTGACCCTACGATACCCGCGTATATTGTGGGCGATGTTACCCGCTTACGCCAAGTATTAGTCAATTTATTAGGGAATGCAGTCAAGTTTACTCATGAAGGGGAAATTGTGGTGAGCATTTCTGCCCGTAAAATAGAGGCGATCGCCCCCGAGACTGATGCAACTCACTCTTCTGCAGTGCAAAAAGAACCCCTTTTCACCTCTGCTAGCGACCTGAAAAACACAGCCCCTCTCATCTCTAACTCAAAGGTGCCCCCCACAACTGACTACCCACCTCAGGCAACCATCGACAATCGTTACGAATATACATTTGCTGTTAAAGATACAGGCATTGGGATACCTCAAAATCAACTCAATCGGCTATTTGAATCTTTCTCTCAAGTTGATTCGTCAGTCACACGACGATATGGGGGCACGGGTTTAGGTTTGGCAATCTGCAAAAAACTGTGCGGCTTAATGGGGGGAGATATTTGGGTAGAAAGTACCGTAAATGAGGGGTCAACCTTCTATTTCAGCATTCAAGCTCAGATCACACAAAATGACAAGGCCCAACATCAGGGAGATATATCTGCTTTAAAGGGCAAACGACTGCTGATCGTAGACGATAATTTGACAAACTGTGAAATCCTCATGACCCAAACTACCGCATGGGGAATGGTCTCAGAAGCTTACCATTCTCCCCAAGAAGCCTTAGCTGTTTTGGATAAGCGATCGGTCAACCAGGGATTTGATCTGGCAATCCTAGACTTACACATGCCCGAGATAGACGGCATCAGCCTGTGCAGAGCGATTCGGTGTCGTCCCCACGGGGATAACATTCCTTTAGTCATGGCCACCGCATCTGCTAGTCCTGAAAAGGAAAATGAAGCCATCGATGCTGGCTTTGTAGCCTTTCTCAACAAACCGATTAAACACGGTCACTTACTCGAAACCTTGATGCGCTTTGTCGGGCAAGTAAACGATCGACCAGTTCATAAACTACAGTTAAAGGAAAAATGTAATAGTCTTGAGGACAGTCCTCTAGGAAATCGTTATCCTCTCAGAATATTGATCGCTGAAGACAATTTAGTGAATCAGCAGCTAGCCCTCCATCTTCTACAAAGTTTAGGATATAGAGCAGATGTGGCCAGCAACGGATTAGAAGTTCTAGAGTCGGTCTCGCGACAGCATTACGATGTGGTGTTGATGGATGTTCAGATGCCAGAAATGGATGGCTTGACTGCGACTCGCCAGCTTTGCCAACACTACTCAAATACGGAACGTCCTTACATTATTGCCGTAACAGCAAATGCAATGACAGGGGATCGAGAGCACTGTTTAGAGGCAGGGATGAATGATTATGTCAGCAAACCCATTCGCAAACCAGAATTGATTAATGCCTTAACGAAATACCTCCACCAAACTAACCTCGGAGAAAGTAATACCCCAGAAGTTAGTTCTGCGACGAATGACGAAATTCTCCGACTAGACATATTAAATGATCTGAGAAATGTCATGGGAGATGACGGCAGTTTTTATCTTCGCGACATTATAGATACCTACATCGAAGAATCAGCGGTCATTCTTCAGCAAATAGCCCACTGTGTTCATGAGGCGAATGCTGAGGGTGCCAGCCACAGCGCCCATTCTCTGAAATCTAGCAGCGCTGCTATTGGAGCCCAAGCCATATCTGAGCTATGTGCCCATATTGAGCAATTTGGGATGGAACGTAATGTAGAGTGTATTCGCCCGATCTTATCTCAGCTTCAGGTCAAACAACAGCAAACAGTCAATGCTCTTCATTGTTATCTCACTCAGACATTGAATAGTTGAGGGTTTGGTTTAATAGTTTCAGCGAACCTAGCTGTAGATGATTGGATTAGCACTTGAATGTAAACCTGTAGGTTGCGGGAGCCCGTACATGAAACTTGGTTTAAAGCACATTTTCTATGCATCCCTAATCACTACGTTCTGCGCTATTTCGACTGAGCATATTCTTTCATTTACCGCATCAGCAACAGAGTTTGATTCGACACGTTTGCTCTCGCCAACGTATGTTTTAGGAGCGGGTGATCAGGTTAGAGTTGATGTTTTCGGGCATGAAGAGTTTTCTGGAGAAAAAGTCATCTTACCCGACGGAACCATCACCTTGCCCTTGTTTGGAGAAATCAATGCAGCAGGACGCACCCTTCCTCAGTTAACTGAAGATATAGCTGTGCAGATGAGAGTTATGTTAGTAAACCCTATTGTGACGGTCAGTTTAGTCACCATGCGGCCAGTTGCGGTGACAATAACGGGGGAAGTGCAACGCCCTGGCCCCGTGCTATTACAAAGTTTAACCAGCGTTGAAACAGCAACTACTAATTCTGACGCGGCTTTAGAAGCTATGCCTGTGCTGAGTGCAGCCTTAATGGAGGCAGGTGGCCTCACCAGCCATGCAGATATTCGAAATGTACGCATCAGTCGCTTGCATCCGAATGGTGAAGTGATAACAGCCTCTATTAATCTTTGGGATGCAATTTGGAATGAACAGATGAATACTGATCCCATGCTAATAGATGGGGATGCTGTTTTTGTTCCCCGTTTAGAAGAAGCCGATCCGCTCGAACGTCGGTTGCTGGCTCGCTCTAGCTTAGCTCCAGAATTTATCCGCGTGAGAGTGGTTGGAGAAGTGAGAACTCCTGGTGAGATAACCATACCCCCTACGAGCACAATTTCGGCGGCTGTTGCATCAGCTGGCGGCCCCACGGAAGATGCGAGTTTACGGCGGGTGGAATTTGTTCGACTGAATGAAAACGGGGTGATCGAACGTCAACACGTTGACTTGAGAAATCTCGTTGATTTTTTACATGTTGAGGAGGGCGACGTCATCTTTGTTCCCAGGCGTCGAACATTTTCTGGAATTGATTTCTTTTCGAGGATGTTACTTCCATTCAGTTCTTTAATCAATTTAATTCAGCGTTTTTAGTTGATCTTCGGTTCAGTATGGTTGCGTGTGGTGCTGAGCCACACACAAAACCGTTTTTGTGCTTAATGTGGTTGAAAACCGCCATATATTGCGCTGCATTTCTCATTCCATACTTAATAAATAGCTCGATAAAGCAGACTCGACTTTCTGGTAGTGAGCTTGAATATCTGATATGGCTATTTCTCCTTGGGAGAGGTCTCCTTCCTGCCCCATTTTTTCCAAAAGCTGACAGTGCTGTGAGAGTGTTATTGCTCCTAAGCTCGCACTGCTTGATTTCAGGGTATGGGCTGCAAAATTGAGTTTACTTCCATCATGTTCGGCGATCGCCGATTGCATGTTTTGAATTAATGACTTAGATTCGTCCAGAAAAAGATCAAGTAACGTAGATAAATCTTCGCGGGACTTCATCCCCATGGCTTCTATTGTGGTTTGCAAGACCTCGTAGTTAATGACAGCGACATCAGGATCTGCAAAGTGGTGGGTTGATCTGTTCTCTGACGATTGAGGCAACTCTACATTGGATTGCTGTTTCAACCATTCATTGCTTTTGGAAAGGGATCTGCAACGGATTAAAGCTTGAGTGAGTTCGCTAACACGAATTGGCTTACTGATGTAGTCATCCATGCCTGCTTGTAAACACTTGTCGCGATCGCCCTGCATTGCATTCGCGGTCATCGCAATGATGCAAGGGCGTTCTGCTGGTGACAAACGATGGCAAATTTGCTGAGTCGCAGTCAAGCCATCCATTTCCGGCATCTGAACATCCATCAAAATAACATCGTAGGATTGCCGACTGACAGCATCTAGCGCTTCAAGTCCATTGGCGACAATATCTGCTCGGTACCCCATTCGTCCGAGTAAGTGCATGGCTAACTTTTGATTGACACCATTATCTTCTGCAACAAGAATCCTAAGCGGCAGTTTTTCTGCGAGATGATGGTCAATTTCATTATTTTGTGGTTCTGAATATTGAATCTTCGCTGGTTCTTTGTAAATGATGCTATTTAATGTATCTAGTAGCTGGGATTGCCGAACAGGCTTATTGAGACACTCAATAAATCGTTCCTTAATCGCTTGCTCATCTATGGAGTGGCGGCCAATAGAGGTCAGCATCACCAATGGAAGATTATCGTATCGAGGTAACTGATGAATGGCCTCAGCCAATGTGGCTCCATTCATGTGAGGCATTTGCATATCTAAAATTGCAACATCAATGGACGCATGCTTCATCAATAGTTCTAGAGCTTCTGCCCCTGAGGCGGCAATGTAAGGTTTTAATCCCCAAGACTGGACTTGCAAAGACAGAATTTTGCGATTCGTATCATTGTCATCCACGATGAGAATTTCCTTCCCATTGAAGTCGGATGCTTCATGATGTGAGGCATTACTATTGGGCAGCAATGGCTGAACCGCAATTGTGAAGGAGAAGGTCGTTCCTTCGCCCACTTTGCTTTCAACCCATATCTTGCCTCCCATTAGCTCAACGAGCTGTTTGCAAATAACGAGTCCCAGTCCCGTTCCACCATATTTGCGCGTTGTCGAAGAATCAACCTGACTAAAGGGTTTAAACAGTCTGTCTACTCCCTCAGAGCAAATTCCAATCCCTGTGTCGCTAACGGAAAACTGGAGAACTTGCTTTTCCCCTACAGTGCTGCTGTAATTCATGTCACTATTAATATCTCTACTCATGTCGATGGAATGAACCCAGGGTGAAACTCGGGCCACGATCTCCCCACTTTGAGTAAACTTGATAGCATTGCTGAGCAAATTCATGAGAACTTGTCGCAATCGGGTAATATCTCCCAAGACCGAATCCGGTATGTTAGGGTCAATTTGATAGGCCAGCTCTAAATGTTTTTCTGCGGCTTTTGCAAAGAGTAAATCAAACGATTCCTCTACACAACTGCGAATGCTGAAAGGATGCTCTTCAAGCTCTAGCTTACCGGACTCAATTTTTGAAAAATCTAAGATGTCGTTGATAATCGTCAGCAGGGCATCTCCACTACTGCGAATGGTATTGGCAAAATCTTGCTGAATAGGCGTCAGAGAGGTATCTAGTAGAAGCCCCGTCATGCCGATAACGGCGTTCATCGGAGTTCGGATTTCATGACTCATGGTTGCAAGGAATTCGCTTTTTGCACGGGTTGCTTCTAAAGCTTCATCCCTTGCTTGGGCTAATTCTTGTGCAGCGATTTGACGCTCAATTTCTCCCCCAATCCACTGCCCCATCAGCATGAGTAATTCTCTGTCGAGGGACTTAAAGGAACGCTCAGCAACGGCATGGCTGTAAAAATGGAGGGTGCCATAGATAGAATCATTGACAGTAATGGGCGTACCCACATAGGCTTCAATCCCAAAGGTGTCGTAGCATGGGTGCGACTGCCACT